>DAPKRP010000395.1:0-8874 GCA_031800515.1 Polyangiaceae bacterium LLY-WYZ-14_1
CGGCGAGCACGATGGCCTGGCCGGGGTCGGCGTCGGCCGAACGGAACGGGTCAAAAGCGGTTTCTACACCTCCCAGGCGATGGAGCTCACGCGGTCGTGATCGGGCAGCTCAAAGAACGCGCTGGAGGCCTCTGGTCGGGCTCCTTTTGGACCGCGGTCGGGCCTCGCCTCCTGCCCTTCGCGGATGCGGCGACCCCCGAGCTTCCCCTGGGGCGTTTGCTCCGGCTGGCCTTGTTCCAGGTGTCCGTCGGGATCGCCGTCGTCCTGCTGAACGGGACCCTCAATCGGGTGATGATCGTCGAGCTCGGGATCCCGGCGGCTCTGGTCGCCGCGATGGTGGCCCTGCCGATCCTGTTCGCCCCCATGCGCGCGCTCATCGGCTACCGCTCCGACCATCATCGCTCGGTCCTCGGCTGGCGGCGTGTGCCCTACGTCTGGATGGGGACCTTGGTTCAGTTCGGCGGCCTGGCGATCCTGCCCTTCGCCCTGCTGGTGCTGTCCGGGCGGGGCTTCCTGGTGATCCCCTTCGTCGGCGAGGCGGCTGCAGCTCTTGCGTTCCTGATGGTCGGCGCCGGTCTCCACATCACCCAGACGGCGGGGGTCGCCCTCGCGACGGACCTCGCCCCGCGGGACAGTCGTCCCCGGGTCGTCGCCCTGCTCTACGTGATGTTGTTGGTCGGGATGGTGGGCGCCTCCCTGTCCTTCGGCGTCCTGCTCCAGTCCTTTGGCTACGTGAAGCTCATCCAGGTGATCCAGGGGGCCGCGGTGGTGACCATCGTCCTCAACCTGGTCGCCCTCTGGAAGCAGGAGCCCCGGGGCCTGTTCGCGTCCTCTCGTGTCGATGTGGCTCCGGACGTCGCCGATCCCCGGGAGGCAGAGGCCTCGGGGGAGACGGCCGCGAACACGGTGTCGGCCGCGTCGGCGGAGGAGCCCGCGTCCTTCCGGGAGGCGTTCCGGGGGCTGCTGTCCGGCGGCGACACGGCCCGGCTTCTCGTCGCCGTCGGCCTGGGTGGCGCGGGCTTCAGCATGCAGGACATCCTCCTCGAGCCCTATGGCGGGGAGCTCCTCGCCCTCAGCGTCTCGGCGACCACCCTGCTGACGGCGATGATGGCCGCGGGGACCCTGGTCGGGCTTTTCGTCGCCGCTCGGTGGCTTTCCCGAAACGGCGATCCTTATCGATTGGCCGCGCTCGGCGTGCTGGTCGGCATCGGCGGCTTCTCCGGCGTCATCTTCGCCTCCCCCCTATCCTCCCTGACGCTCTTCTGGGCTGGGACGGCGCTCATCGGGTTCGGCGGCGGCTGGTTCTCCGTCGGCACCCTGACCGCGTCGATGGGGCTGTCCAGCCGTGGACAAAACGGCCTGGCCATCGGCGCCTGGGGGGCGGTGCAGGCGACGGTGACGGGGCTCGGCGTAGGGGCTGGCGGCGGGCTCCGGGATGCGATCAGCGGCCTCGCCGTCCGCGGCGCCCTCGGACCGGGCCTCACGGATGCCTCCGTCGGATACAGCTTCGTCTACCACATCGAGATCGCGCTCCTGTTTGGAACGTTGATCGCGATCGGTCCCCTCGTTCGAAGCGGCACCGGCCATCAGGACCGGTCGCCGGCGCGTTTCGGTCTGGCAGAGCTTCCCAACTGATTCCCGATTTCAGGTTGCACCATGGAATTCACCCAATATATCGATTTCGCTCAAGTTTCTCTCTACGTCTTCTGGGTCTTCTTCTTCGGGCTGATCTATTGGCTCCGAATCGAAGACCGCCGGGAGGGCTATCCGAAGGAAACGGATAACCCGCGCTCCCTGCTCACCAGCGCGAGCTTCCTCCTGCCGAAGCCGAAGACCTACATCCGGCCCGACGGGAGCACGCTTCAGCTGCCGAATGCGGAACGGGATGACCGGCCGATTCCCGCGAAGCGCGCTGGTGTCGCGGCTGGGTCGGCCATCGACCCGAGCGAAGACCCGATGATGGCGAACGTCGGGCCCTCGTCCTACGCGGAACGCCACGACGAGCCCGAGCTCACCCGGGAGGGTCACATCGCCATCGTCCCGATGCGGACGGATGACCGTTACTCGGTCAGTGCCGGCGCGGATCCCCGGGGTTTCGACGTCGTGGCCGCCGACGGGAAGAAGGCGGGCAAGGTCGTCGACGTCTGGGTCGACCGGGCGGAGCTCCAGGCCCGATACCTCGAGGTCGAGCTCGACGAATCGCTCCGGGGCGAGAGCGCCGGAGCAGGAGAAGGCGGCGAGTCCGCCGCGGCCCCGGTAGCCGGCGCCCACACCCGTCTGCTGCCGACGACGATGGGCATCGTGAAGGGTGCCTCGAAGACCGTCGACTGCTCCGCCGTTCGCGCCGAGCACTTCCCGAAGGCGCCCACCACCAAGCATCCGGAACAGATCACCGTGAACGAGGAAGAGCGGATCATGGCCTTCTTCGCTGGTGGTCGTCTGTATGCGGAACCTTCCCGCCTGGGGCCGATCGTATGAAGCCCGACGACCTGGAATACATCGCGCAGGCAGGCCTTCCGAGCGCCCTACCTCCGGGCGAGCACGTGGTCTGGCAGGGCCGGCCGGAATGGAAGGCGCTCGCGCGTCAGAGCTTCAAGCTGCCCTGGCTGGCGATCTACTTCGGCGTGATCGTCGCCGTCCGGGCCACCTTCGCCGTCGTCAACGGGGAGGGTGCCGCGGGACTCAACCAAGTGCTCTTCCTCGTCGGCTTGTTCGGCGCCGGGCTCGGTATCCTGGCCCTCGCCGCATGGCTGAACGCCCGAGCGACCATCTACACGATCACCACCAAGCGCGTGGTGATGGAGATCGGGGCCGCCTTGTCGATGGACTGGAACCTACCGTTCAAGCGCATCGTCGGTGCGGACCTCCAGGTCCGGGACGGGGGGGACGGCGACATCGTCCTTCGCCTGGCGCCCTCGGACCGGGTTCGCTGGCTGTATTTCTTCCCCCACGTCGTCGGGCTCCTCCAACCGAAGCCCGCCCTCCGCGGCATCCGAGAGCCCGAGAAGGTCGCCGGACTGCTCCAGAACGCCGTCGCCTCCTGGGCCCGGGAAGAGGCCGCCCAGGTCGAGGTGCCGGAAAGCTCCTCCGAGCTCGGCGAGCGCGCCCAGTCTTCGGCGCCGGCGCCCCGGGACTTCCCGGCCACCGGCATCGTCGTCCACGCGCCCTTCGCGACCGAGGCGAGCCGCTAGCTCGAGGAAACCATGCAGTACGTCGCCATGGAACACGACCACGATCACGACCCGAAGGTACCGAAGGGCGTCCTCATCGGCGCCGCGGTCCTGTTGGTCGCCACCGTCGTCTTCGCGGCGGTCGCGCGGCAGTCCCGCCTCGATGCGGTGGCGGCCGCGGGCGGAGCGTCCGAGCCCGAGGCCGCCGTGTCCCTGCTGTTCGAGGACCGTCCGGACGGCGCCGTCGTGATCAAAGAGGCGGAGACGGAACGTCCTGTCAAGGTCATCGAGCCGGGCACGGAAGGCTTCGTGCGGGGCGTCCTCCGGGGGATGTTCCGAACCCGCATGCTCGAAGAGATCGACCGGGACCGACCCTTTCGGCTGGCCCGGCACGCGGACGGGCGCTTCGTCCTGAGCGACCCAGAGAGCGGTCGACGGGTCGAGCTCCGGTCCTTCGGGCGGACGAACTACGAGTCCTTCGCCGAGATACTCGACCAGGGACGAAAGGCTCAGCGATGACCACCACCCTCGAGCTGCCCGCCGTCGCCGGCGCCCCAAGCAAGGCCCGAACCTTCCAGGTCCCCTGCGTCGTCCGGGTCACCTTGACCCCGGAAGAGGTCAGCGCCCACGTGGAGCTCGCCGGCGGTGTCGATGTCGGCCCCGGGGATCGTGTCCACGTCCACGGCGCTCCCATCCACCCCCGCTTCGGCCAGGCGCTGGTCGAACACCGCGTCGCCACCGTGACCCGCGCCTCGGCCGTCCGCCGATGGTGGACCCGGGTCACCGGCGACCTCGCCTGCATGGAACTGCTCGACGTCAGCTTCACCGATCGGAGAACCCTGTGACCACGACCTTCGATACTCCTAGCGCGCCGCTCCCCCCGACCCGCCGGAGCTCGACCGCGTCGCCGTCATCGGCGGGGCCGAATGAATCGACGGCCCGAGCCCAGCAGACGACGATGCTGAGCCCACGCTTCTACACCACCGACGTCGCATCGATGAATCGGCTCAAGGTCGATTCCGTTCGCGACGAATGGGAGAAGCTCATGGCGGAGTTCGCCGAAGACCGCAACCGAGGACACTTCGTCCGGGACGGGGACTGGTCCGTCGACCCGGATGAGCTCCCGGAGGACCTTCGGAAGGAATTCGTCGATTTCATGGTCAGCTCTCTGACCGCGGAGTTCTCCGGCTGCGTCCTCTACGCCGAGCTCCATCGAAAGGGCATCAACGACGACCTGAAGCGGCTGTTCCGCTACATGTCCCGGGATGAAGCGCGCCACGCCGGCTTCATCAACGAGTGCCTGGAAGAGTTCGGCGTCGAGGTCGACATGGGCTTCCTGGTGAAGTCCAAGGACTACACCTTCTTCAGCCCGAAGTTCATCCTGTACGCGACGTATCTGTCGGAAAAGATCGGCTACGCGCGGTACATCCGGATCTTCCGGCACCTCGAGCAGAACCCGGACCACCGGTTCCATCCCATCTTTCTGAAGTTCCATCGCTGGTGTAACGACGAGTTCCGCCATGGCGAGGCGCTGGCCCTGTTGATGCGCGCCAACCCGGACCTTCTGAAGGGGGTGAATCGGCTCTGGATCCGGTTTTTCCAGCTGGCGGTGTTCGCGACCATGTTCGTTCGGGACCACACCCGCGTGGCCTTCCACCGGGCCCTGGACGTCGACCCGGAGGAATACGGGATGGAGGTCTTTCGTATCGTCCAGTCGATCTCCACCCAGGTGTTTCCCGACCTGATCGACGTCGACCACCCCGCCTTCCTCGCCGGGATGCGGCGGCTGCACCGCTGCGCGATGGCCGTCGACCGGGCGAAGCAGTCCGGTGGGATCCTGGGACACCTGAAGGCCATTCCCCATCAGCTCGTCGCCGCAGGGACCTTCGTCCGGCTCTATTTCTTGCCCACGAAGCGGAACGAGCTTCCCGACGATCTGCGCGTCGCCCCCGCCTGGTAGCAGCCCCGTCCCGGTGACCCTCCTTCATGGCCGATAACCAGCACCTCGTCGCGGTCCTCTTCGTCGTCGCCATCTGGTGGCTCAGCACCGCGCTGGTCCTCCGGCTGGTCTGGCTCGGGCCCGACGCCCGGCGGCCGACGTTGCTGGCTTCCGCGGCGTTGGGGCTCGTCGGCTTCGTCGCCGTGGCCATCACCAGCCGGATGGAGGGCATCGGCGCGGCGTATCTCGGCTTCGGGGGGGCGCTGCTGACCTGGGCGCACCACGAGCTCGCCTTCCTCCTCGGGGCGGTCACGGGGCCTCGGAAGCAGCCGGAGACGCCCGGCATCCGGGGCCTGCCTCGGTTTCGGGAGGCGACCTCGACGGTGATCCATCACGAGGTCGCCCTGGCCCTCACGGCGGTGGCCTTCGTCGCGGCGACCTGGGGCACGCCGAACCCGGCCGGCACCGGGACCTTCCTGGTGCTCTGGGTCATGCGGCTTTCGGCGAAGTTCAACGTGTTTCTGGGAGTCCGGAACATCTCCGAGGACTTCGTTCCAGACCACCTCGCCTACCTGGTCAGCTACTTTCGCCGCCGCCGCTGGTCGAATCCCCTCATGGCCGCCTCTCTCTTGCTGGGCGGGGCGGCCACGACCGGGCTCGTCGGTCTCGCCGCGGCGCCGGGCACCCACCCCACCTGGCGGTCGCCTGGACCCTCGTCGCCACCACCCTCGGCCTCGCCTGGCTCGAACACGTGTTTCTAGCCCTCCCCCTGCCCGATGCCCTCCTGTGGCGGTGGGTGCTCCCGGGAGGAGACGCGGACCGGGACGACGGGGGCGAACGCCCGACGCCCTCCGGGCTTCCTCCGAACCTGCGGGAGGCTCTGGGAACCTCCGGCCCGGGAAGTCTTCGAGATGATGGATAAAGCCCCCGGATCACCGGCCGACCGGCCGGATTGGAGACAGAAGCTGCGCAAAATCAGCGCAGCGGTTGCCCTTGAGAAGGCTCCGGTCCGCACCCTTCCCTATGGTACTCGTCGTGGTGCCCGTACAGCGGGAGGTGTCTCGATTGCGAAAGCGACGACCGCACAAGGGGGCCCGAATGGGAGAGCGTCCCATGGAGCTTGAATGGAATCGGGTGGACCCGGACCGGCGACAGCCGGCGGCAACCCGACCCCGGGGGGAGGCCCCGCGCTCGGCGGCCCCGGCCCGGCGCGCACCTCCGTCGGAGGGAAGGACCACGACGAACCGGACGCCGACGGGACCCCCGGTCCCGCGCCAGTCCGGCTTCGTCCAGCGAGAACCGAGCCAGGAGTTGATGCATACGATCGAAGACCAGGTGATCCCCCGCCTGGTGATGGCCCACGCCGGCCCCGCTTTCGAGCCGGCGGACTGTCCCGACGCCCGGATGCCGCCGACTGCCGCCGAGGTGGAAGACCTCGCCGACTTCGCCGTCGCCCAGGACATGCCGAACGTCCTCGCGATGGTCGAGGCGATGTCGCGGGACGGCCTCTCGATGGAATCCCTCCTCCTCGACCTGGTCTCTCCCGCGGCGCGGCTTCTGGGGGTCCAGTGGGAGGACGACCGCCGCACCTTCACCGAGGTCACCCTCGGCCTCGGGGCGCTTCAGCGCGTGGTCGCGGTGTTGGGTCAGAAGTCCGAGCCGCCGATCTCCCATCGGGGCCTCGTCGTGCTCTGCGCGGCCCCCGGGGAACAGCACACCCTGGCGATTCAGCTCCTCGGGGAGCTCCTGCGGCATGCTGGCTGGGGAGCGCAGGTCGACCCGGGCCTCGACCTCGACGAGCTGCTCGACCTGGTGGCGGCGGAGCACGTCGTCATGGTCGGGATGTCCGTCAACAGTCTTCCGATGGTCGCCTTCGCCGAAGACCTCGTCGCCCAGGTGAAAGCGGCGTCCTGCAACCCGGATATCGCCGTCATGCTCGGGGGAGCCGCGATGAACGCCGAGCTCGCCTCCCGGCTCGGGGCGGTCTTCTCCCCGAGCGCCCGGGAAGCCCTCGATTGGCTCGGGCGCCACGCCAAGAAAATGGTGGAGACCACCCGCGCCGTCTAACGGCCTCCACCGACCCGACCTCATGGAGTCCACCCCAGCTAGCGACCTAGGCCCGATGCCCGCTCTACAAGGAATCTCGGATCCCTCGGCGGTCCGCATCGTCGCCTCGGCGGCTGACCTCGCTCTGGTGCTCGACCAGGACGGGGTGATCATCGACCTCTGGCTCGGCGCTGGCTTCGAAGGCCAGCCCGGCTGGGAACAGCTGGTGGGCCAGCGCTGGACCGAGACGGTCCGGCAGGACAGCCAGACCAAGGTCGAGCGATTGCTCGGCGACGCCCATGGCCAGCAGACGGCCCGGTCCCGGGAAATCAATCAAAAGGTGGAAGGCGTTGGGGAAGTACCTATCCGTTTCAGCGGCGCGCTCGTCGATGACGAACACGTCCTCGCCATCGGGCAAGACCTACGACCCCTCGCCGAGCTGCAGCAGCGTATGGTGAGCGCACAGCAGGCGATGGACCTGGAATACCGTCGGCTCCGCCAGGCGGATACCCGATACCGGGTCCTCTTTCACGTGTGCTCGGAAGGCGTGCTCGTCGCCAAGGGCGATGACCGGACCGTCATCGAAGCGAATCCCGCCGCCACCTCCCTCCTGGGAGAGCCCGCGGATGCGCTGCAGGGTCGTGCGCTCCAGGACATGGTGGCTGCCGAGAGTCGGGACGAGCTCCTCACCCTGCTCGGCGCGGTGGAGGTCGGGGCCCAGCCGGTGGTCGAGCTTCGGCTGCGGGGCCCGGACCAGACCGAGGTGAAGGCGTCCGCGTCGACCTTCCGGCAGGCGGGTAGCGTTCTCGTCCTGTTCCGCTTCTGGCGGTCGGGGATGGGCGCGACGCCCTCGGCCCGGGATGCCCGGATGCTCCAGGTGCTCGAATCCCTGCCCGACGGCTTCGTCGTCACCGGTGAAGACCAGCGGATCCTGAGCGCGAACGCCGGCTTCTGCGAGCTGGTTCAGCGAGCCGACGAAACCCAAGTCATCGGCCGGCGCCTCGACCGCTGGGTCGGCCGCCCCGGCGTCGACCTGAACATCATCCTCGCCAACCTTCGGGAGCATGGGGTGGTCCGGGAATTCGCGACCATCGTGCGAGGCGACTTCGATTCGGAGCAAGAAGCCCTGGTCACCGCCGTCTCGGCGACCGACGGGAAGGTGCCCTGCCTCGGTTTCACCATCCGTCCCGTCTCCTCCCGGCTGGCAGAGGCGCCGACGGGGGCGGGGACCACCACCTTCCTGCCCCGCTCCATCGACCAGCTCCGAAGCCTGGTCGGCCGGGTCCCCCTGAAGGAGATCGTTCGGGAATCCGCCGACCTCATCGAGCGGCTCTGCATCGGAGCGGCGCTAGACGTCAGCAGCAACAACCGGGCGGCCGCCGCGCAGCTGCTCGGGCTGAGCCGACAGAGCCTCTATTCGAAGATGCGCCGCCACGGTCTCGGCGAGTTCCAACCGAGCTGAGAGGGTCGCTCTAATTATGGCTCGGGTCGCCGTGAAGCCGATCCGGCGAGGGATGGCGCGGCACGCCGTCGCCCTCTCAGAGGGTGTTGATCTATTTTTTGGTTTAGGGGATGATTCCCCTCGATGGTGGGGAGACCTCTGAAGGTGAGTGACGAGTACCTGCCCGTCGCTCGAGAGATTGTTCAAGCGCACCCGACGGAGCCCGTCGTGGAGCTTGCACGTCGGTTCAGCGAGCGGACCGGGATCGCGGTCAACCG
>DAPKRP010000396.1:0-3085 GCA_031800515.1 Polyangiaceae bacterium LLY-WYZ-14_1
TGGCGGCCATCGCCCGCCGCGCCAGCGAGAAGCTGGCCGAGGTGATCGCGACCAACCAGCAGCGCCTCCTCGAAGCGCCCCGGATCGTCGAAGCCCTGTACGGGAACCGAAACACCCGCATGTCGACGGCGGACCGGCTGGTGGAGCTCTGTGCCCGGAACGGCGTGCAGCTGGACGGCATCCCCGCCTTCGATGCCCACGTCCAGGCGATCGCGGGCACCCTGATCCCGGAGCCGACGGAGGAGCCCCTTCCCGGCGACCTGCTCTTCGCGGAAGCCCTCGAGGCGGACGACGACGACCCGGAGGCCATCGAACGGGACGCCGTCGACGCTTCCGAGGAGGTCAAGGAACGCTTCCAGCCGCTGAACATCCGGGTCCGGCAGATGAACCCGGCGGAAAAGATCCGGCTCGCCCTGGTCGGGGACGCCGCCGCCCGGGCGCTGCTGGTCCGGGACGTGAACAAGCAGGTGGCCTACGCCGCGATCTCCTCGCCCCGGATGGCGGACCGGGAGGCGAGCGCCATCGCCCACTCGAAGGAAGTGTCGGAAGACATCCTGCGCTACGTCGGCAGCCGGCGGGACTGGGTGCGGAGCTACGAGGTCAAGCGCGCCCTCGTGTTCAACCCCAAGGCGCCCGTCGCCACCGCCATGTCCTTCGTCGGCCACCTCCGGGACAACGATCTCCGGGCCCTCTCCCGGAGCCGAAACGTACCCCAGCCGGTGAAGACGGCGGCGATCCAGCGCCTGAACAAGAAGCAGGGGGCCCGGCGCTGATCCTTCCCGGGGCCCGCCCCTCGTCTTCTTCGCCGTTCTCGGGCACCCTCCCCAGCCGGTGAGCTGGCTCAAGCGCATCCTCGGGGGACCGGACGCCCAGGCCCTCGAGGCCCGGGCGGAGGCCCTGCTGGCGGAAGGACGTCCGGGCGAGGCGAAGCTCGTCTTCGAACGGGCCCGGGACGCGGCCCGGCGGGAGGGAACACAGCCGGGGGACGCGCCCGGTCCGGAGGCCGGGGCCCAGCAGCGGGCCGACCACTTCGAGGCGCGCATCGCCGTCTGCCGGGACGCCGTGGCCCAGGGGCGACTCGACGACGCCAGCCGGTGCCTCGACGGCGGCGAGCTCGAGCTCGCCCGGGAGTATCTGCACGACGCCGCCGAGGCGGCGGCCAGCGACGCGCTGCTCCGGGCCGTCGACGCCCTTCGGGAGCGGATGGAGCGGGAGGCGGGGCGGCGGCGGGAGGTGGACGCCGCCGAGGTGGAGCTCTCCGACGACGAACGCCTGGCGCTCCTCGCGGCGAGCTGGACGGAGGACCAGGCGGACGAGTACGCGGGCTACGGCGCCGCCTTCGAGACCGCCCTCCTGGCCCTCCACGACGAGGAGCCGGCCCGAGCGCTCCATACCTTCGAGGCGCTCCTCGCCGAGGCCGACTCCCCGGTCTGGCTCCATCTCGAGGTCGCCCGGGCGCGCTTCGCCGACGACGACCGGGCCGGAGGCGCCGCGTCCCTGCGGGCCTTTCTCGGGGCGGTCGGGTCCGACCGGGAGGACACCGCCGACGCCCGCCTCGCCGCCCACCTGGAGCTCGCCGCCCAGGCCCACGAGGCGGACGGGTTCGACGCCGCCGTGGCCGAATACGAGCGGGCGCTCGAGGCGCTGCCGGAAGACATCCGCGCCTACTTCGCCCTCGGCCAGTACCTGCGGCGGGAAGACCATCCCGAGGAAGCCGTCGACGTGCTGGAGGCGGCGACGGCCTTTCTCGATCCCGCCCGGCCGGACTGGCGGCTCCTCGAGGAGCTGGGGCTGGCGCATCGGGAGGCGGGGCAGGCGACGAAGGCCATCGACGTGCTGGAGTCCGTGCTGCGGATCTTCACCGAGCGCCGGAGCCGAAGCGTGCCCCCGACCACCCTGGCCGCGCTCGCCGGGCTCTACGAAGAGGCGGGGCGGATCGAACGAGCCGCCGACCTCTGGCGCACCGCGGCCCAGGGCAGCGGCGACCGCGCGACCTTGGTCACGGCGCACCTCGAGGCGGCCCGGCTGGTCGCCGAGCTCGGCCTCGAGGACGAGGCGGAGACCCTCCGCCGCCGGGCCGCCGGGCTCGCCGAGCACGCCCCGCCCTGACGAGCGTCGCTGGCTGAGCGACGGAGCCGTCAAGGTCTACGTGCACGTGACCGTGCACGTGCACGTGGACGTGCACGTTGACGTGGATGTGGACGTGCACGTAGACGTGAACGTCCTCGCGGCCCGGCCCGCCGGGCCGTGAAGACGCTAGCCGAGGACGCGGTTGTCGATGAGCCGGGTCCCGCCGAGATGGGCGGCGACGAGAACGACCGGCTGGAGGCCCGCTGGTACCGCGCCTTCGAGGGGGGAGAGGTCCTCCGGGTGGGCCACGGCGACGTAGTCGACCCGATCGAAGGCGGCGTCCACCGGGCCGAAGGCCAGGGCGCGAAGGCGGCCGGCGTCCCGCTCCCCGTTCCGGAAGGCCTCATCGGCGGCCCCGAGCCCCCGGGCGATGGCGAGGGCCCGCTGTCGGTCCCCGGGGGACAGGTACCGGTTGCGGGAGGACAGGGCGAGGCCGTCCGGCTCCCGGACCGTCGGCTCCCCGACGACGTCGACGGGGATCGCCAGGTCCCGGGCCATCCGTTCGATCACCCGCCACTGCTGGTAGTCCTTGCGGCCGAAGAGGGCGATGCTCGGGCCGACCAGCTGGAAGAGCTTGGCGACCACGGTGGTGACCCCCGAGAAATGGCCCGGACGGTGGGCGCCTTCCCAGCGGTCCACCAGCGGCCCCCGCACGTCCACCCGGGTCTGGAAGTCCGCCGGATAGATCGCGTCCGTCGCGGGGGCGAACACGAGGTCGACGTCTTCTTCCCCACAGGCCGCGAGGTCGTCGGGCAGGGTCCGGGGGTAGCGGTCCAGATCTTCCCCCGGGCCGAACTGCAGGGGGTTGACGAAGACGGTGACGACGACCCAGTCGGCGCCCCGGCGTCGGGCGGCTCGCATCAGGGATCGGTGCCCCTCGTGGAGCGCGCCCATGGTCGGGACGACGCCCACCCGGCGACCCCCGCGCCGCGCCGCCTCGCAGGCGGCGGCGAGG
>DAPKRP010000397.1:0-8116 GCA_031800515.1 Polyangiaceae bacterium LLY-WYZ-14_1
ATATATTGTTTTCTTTCTATTGGATGTAATTGCTGATCTCCGCTAGCCTTTCGTGCACTGCTCGGGCCGCCCGGCCATGAGACCCCCCTCCCTACGCACTTCAGGACGGAGAACCCATGAGAACCCTGATCACCATCCTCGCCCTTTCGAGCCTGGCATTCGCCGCACCGGCGGCGGCACAGGTCGCCCCGCCCGCCGACGGGTGCATCACCGAGCAGGAGGTCGTCAACGCCCAGAAGGCGTGGGGCGACGGGATCGTCGAGATCGGGCGGGTCTACTCCGACGGCGGCGACTACGTGCAGGCCGCATCGGACCACATCAACCGGTTCTACGGCTACGACCTCAGCCTGGTGTTGTTCAAGCCGACGCTGGCGGCCGAGGAGCAGTTCCGCATCTCCTTCGACGGCGCCCTCTCCTACTTCGTCGGCGGCAACTCCTTCTACGCGGAGGACGGGGGCTTCGCCCTGCGCCCCTGGACCGCCGTGCGCTGGCAGAACTCGGGGATCGTGAACAACAGCTGCAACATGGCCGTCGCCATGGGCAACTACATCTTCACCGCCACGGACGGCTCCGACACGAAGGTCGAGTACACCCTCGGCTACGTTCGCGACGAGAACGGGGACCTCCGCATCGTGGTGCACCACTCCGCACTCCCCTACCCGGGGGCCTAGGGACCGTCCTCACACTCTCTCCCGCCCGGGACGCTTCATGGATCTCCTCGCCAACCTCGCCTCCACCTTCGCCGCACAGGTCCAGTCTCCCACCCTCGGTTTCCTGCTGGGCGGGATGCTGGTGGCCGCACTCGGGTCCCGGCTGGAGGTACCGGACGCGATCTACAAGTTCGTCGTCTTCATGCTCCTGATCCGGATCGGCCTGGAGGCGGGGATGGAGATCCGGGAGGCGGAGCTCGCCTCCATCTTCCTGCCGGTGCTGGCGGCCGCCGTCGTCGGCTGCGCCATCGTCCTGGCCGGTCGGGCCGTTCTCCCCCGCCTTCCCGGCGTCAAGGTGGAGGACGGGATCGCCACGGCGGGCCTCTTCGGTGCGGTGAGTGCGTCCACCCTGGCCGCCGCCCTGGTGGTGCTGGACGAAGCCGGCGTCCAGTTCGAGGCGTGGGTGCCGGCCCTCTACCCGTTCATGGACATCCCGGCCCTCATCCTGGCCATCGTCCTGGCCAGCGTTCACCAGAAGCGGGCCGAAGGGGTCGACCCGGGCAAGATCGGCTACGGCGCCATCGTGGTCGACAGCCTCCGGGGCTCGGCCGTGTCCGCCCTCCTCCTGGGGATCGTCCTCGGGCTCTTCACCCACCCCGAGTCCGTCTTCGAGTCCTTCTACGATCCCCTCTTCCGAGGACTCCTGTCGATCCTGATGCTCGTCCTCGGCATCGAGGCGTGGTCCCGGCTGTCGGAGCTGCGCGGGGTGGCCCATTGGTACGCCGTCTACGCCTTCATCGCCCCCCTGCTGCATGGACTCCTGGCCTTCGGCCTGGGCTACCTCCTGCACCTGGCCACCGGGTTCAGTCCGGGAGGGGTGATCCTCTTCGCGGTCATCGCCGCGTCCAACTCCGACATCTCGGGCCCGCCCACGCTGCGTGCCGGGATCCCGCGGGCGAATCCGTCGGCCTACATTGGCTCCTCGACGGCCATCGGTACGCCCATGGCCATCGGTGTGGGCATCCCCCTCTATCTGACGCTGGCGCAGCTGGTCTTCGGCCCCTGACCCCCGTGACCCCCTTCACAAGGAACACACCATGACCCACCGGGCCATGAAGGTCTCCATCGTCACCGAGAAGCTGAACGAGCGCGACATCGAAGCGATCGTCGAGGCCGCCGGCGCCACCGGCTACACCGTCTTCGAGGGGAGCGGGAAGGGCACGCACGGGGTCAAGAGCCGGCGGTCTTTGGTGGACGACTTCACCCTGGTGAAGATCGAGGTCATCGTCTCGACCCGGGAGGTGGCCGAGACCATCGCCGAGCAGGTCGCCGAGACGTACTTCGTCAACTACGCCGGGATCGTCTACATCGACGAGGTCGAGATCCTTCGGCGGGAGCGGTTCTTCTAGGGCCGGTTCACACCAAGGGGATGGCCCCACCACGGTGATAACGGACTCGGCGGCTGCCCGGGCGAAGGACTCGGCGGCGGGGAGGCGGCGAGGGGCGGATCTGCCGGGAGAGCAGGCGGCAGCGGTCCGACACGCGAGACCACACGGGCCGGACCGGCCCCGGCGCTCCCCCGGACGCCCGTCCCGACGGCACCTTCATCCCGGCGATCGCACCCCCATCCGCGGGCTGGGCACACCCTCCGGGATGGACGGGAACCGGAAGGGGCCCGCGGGATAGACCCCTCGGCCCGGGACACGGGGCACGCCGGTCTTCGGCCCCCGGTCCCTTCCACACCCGCAATCACACCCGGGGGGACTCCATCATTGCCCTACGGCTGGGACCGTCGCGAGCGGGTCTCCTCGGGGTTCTTCTGGCAGCGCTGGCTCCATGCGCTCTGGCGGCACAGGAGTCGGGCTCCCTCCTCGGCCGGGTCCGCCACGGTGCGTCCCCCGTAGCGGATGCCCGCGTCGTCATCGTCCGGGGAGCGACGGGACGGGAGGTGGCCTCGACGGCCACCGACGGGGAGGGCCGCTTCGCGATGTCCTTCCTGGCGGCGGGCCCCTACACGCTCCGTGTGGAACGCATCGGCTACGCGGAGCTCGTGCGGGAGGTGACCATCGCGGCCGGGCAGACCACCGAGGTCGAACTGACGCTGCAGCTGGCGGCTGTCCTGCTGGAAGGCGTCTCGGTGGCGTCGGGGCGCAGCGAGGCCCGGACCCGCTTCGAGGAGGTCGCCGGCGTCACCGCCCGGGTGCTGAGCAGCGAGGAGCTCAAGCTGGTGCCCGGGATCGGGGAGGCGGATCCCATCCGCGCCATCGAGGTGCTGCCCGGCGTCGTCTCCACCTCGGACTTCTCCGCGGCCTTCAACGTCCGGGGCGGGTCCGCCGACCAGAACCTGATCCTCCTGGACGGTGTGCCCATCTTCTCGCCCTTCCACCTGGGCGGCTTCTTCAGCGTCTTCAACGCCGACATGGTGGAGAGCGCCGAGCTCCAGTCGGGGGGCTTCGCCGCCCGCCACGGCGGGCGGGTCTCCTCGGTGCTGACCGTCGACAGCGACCCGGGCGACGGGGCGTTCTCGGTGGACGGGGGCGTCTCCGTCCTGGCCGCCCGTGCGGCGGTCTCGGGCGGCGTGGGGCCGGTCCGCTTCCGGGTTTCCGGGCGCCGATCCTACTTCGATCAGCTGCTCGCGCCCTTCGTCGAGTTTCCCTACCACCTGCAGGATCTCCAGTTCGTGGCCGAGACGGCGGTGGGCTCCCGCAGCCGCCTGCGGGTGTCGGCGTACACCGGCCGCGACGTCCTGGACCTGACCCGCCTGGACGCCGAGGACTTTCCACTCCGGATCCAGTGGGACTGGGGAAACGATGTGGCCGGGGCGACGTGGAGCTGGGATCTCGGCGGCGCCGGAACGCTGGACCTCGCCGGATCGGCGTCCCGGTACGCCTCGGACCTGGGGTTCCCCGACTTCGACGACACCGACATCCGGACCGAGATCCGGCAGGGGCGGATCGCCGCCGACTGGACGGTGCCCGTCTCGGGCCTGCTGGAGCTCTCCGCCGGCGCCAGCCGGGACGCCATGCAGTACGACAACCTCTTCCTTTCCGGGGGCACGACCTTCGGCCAGGGCGCCGGCGACGGAACCCTCCTGGGCGGCTACGCCAGCGCCCGGATCGGTCGGCCCGGCGAATGGCTCGTGGAGGCCGGCCTCCGGGCGGACCGATGGGTCCCGGACCAGGGCTCCACCGTCACCGAGCTGTCTCCCCGCCTGGCGCTGAAGCACTTCTTCGGCGGCGGCGACTGGGCCCTCAAGCTCGCCGGGGGCCGCTACACCCAGTTTCTGCACTCCGTTCGCGACGAGGAGCTCCCCATCGGGCTGGACGTCTGGGTCCTGGCCGGGCCCCGGGCGCCCCACGTCGTCTCGGACCAGGTCCAGTTCGGCGTCGAGGCCTTCCCCTCCGAGACCTGGTCGTGGTCCGCCGACGTCTTCTACCGGGAGTTCGACGGCGTCATCACCTTCAACACGGGCGACGACCCGAATTCGGATCTGGACGACTTCCTCCCCGGTGAGGGCGTCTCCTGGGGGTCGGACCTCTTCCTCCGGCGTTCCGGCGAGGGGATCACCGGCTGGCTCTCCCTCTCCTTTCTCAAGGCGGACCGGACCTTCCCGGACCTCCTTTCGCCGGAGCGGCCGGCGCCCCGGATCACCTACGCCCCCATCTTCGACCGGCGGGTGGATCTGGACCTGGTGGTGCGGGTCCCCACCCTCTTCGGGTGGTCGGCCGGCTTTCGCCTGAACGTGGGATCGGGAACGCCCTACACCCAACCGCTCACGACCTACGCGAACTACGTGCCGGGAGTCCTGGAGAACGACGGTCGCTCCACCTGGTCGGGGGCCGACGAGGACGATGGCGGGGATTTCGCGGTGCTGCTCGGCGACCGGAACGGCGAACGATACCCGGTCTATCACCGCCTGGACGTGAGCTTGCGTCGAACCTTCGAGAAGTCGTGGGGCACGATCACCCCGCACATCGACGTCCTGAACCTGTACAATCGGCGCAACGTCCTCTTCTACTCGTTCCAGTACCAGGATTCGCCGCCGGTCCGGTCGGGGATCTCCATGTTCCCCCTCCTGCCGACCATCGGGGTGGAGGTGGCCTTCTGATGCGGGGCGGTCTGCTGGCGGTCCTGCTTCTGGGCGCCGCGACGAGCTGCACCCTGACGGAGACCGCCCTCGTTCCGGAGACCGACGCCCTGGTGGTGGAGGCGTCCTTCCTCTGGTCGGAGACGCGCCCGAACCGGGTCGTCGTATGGGCCCACCGCTCTCTGGGACCCTCGTCGGGCGCCCCGGTGGAGGCGAGGGTGGAGCTGAGTCTACCGGCCCCGGGCGCCGGTGGAACGCTGGTCCTGCCGGCCGCCGAGACCTCCGACTGCGTGACGGACCGTCCGCCCGAGATCGGCGGCCGGTGCTACGCGCTGGAGGGCGGGGTGCTGGACGACGTCCTGCCGGGTGACCGGATGGGGCTGGTCGTCACCACGCCGGAGGGCGACCGGCTGGAGGGCGCCACCCGGCTCCCGGGGAGCTTCTCCCTGCTCACGGCCGAGGATGGCGGGCGCTGCGGCCTCCCGCCCGACACCCCCCTGGAGATCCGGTGGACCCGGGCCGAGGGAGCGAGCGCCTACCTGAACGAGACCCTCTTCCGCGGCCTCCCCGAGGCCTTCGCACCCCGGGGAATCGCCGTCGAGGAGGATCCGCTCGCCCTCCTCGGTCTCTCCCTATCCGCCTCGGACACCACCATCGTCTTCCCTGGCGAGTTCGGAATCTTCGACCGCGGCGATCTCGAGCAGGATCTGGCGGTGGCCCTCCAGTCGGGACTCCCGCCCTCGAGCCGGGCGGACGTCCTGATCTCGGCGGCCGACCAGAACCTGGTCAACTGGCTCCGGGGCGGGGGCTTCAACCCCTCCGGCGAGATCCGCCTGCCCTCCCTGAGCGGCGACGGCACGGGCTTCTTCGGCGCCCTGGTCCTTCGTGGCTTCGAGGTGGTCGTCGGGGATCCTCCGCCCGACGGAATGCCGGCCTGCATCGACGGATAGCGGGTCGAGGCCGACGGGCCCCGGTGCGAGGCTCCCCGGTCCCGCGGAGATCGTCCCGTCTCCCCGGAACGCTCTCTGGTCTGCTTCGAAGCGGGCCTGTATTGTGAGACGGGCGCCAGGGCCGGGAGACGGCCCCGCTGCAGGTCGTTCCGACCCTCCTGCTTCTCGTTCGGAGCAGCGACGACGATTCCATCGATTCGCGATGCGCACGTTCGGCTGCCTCCCGGCTGAGCGAACGCCGGCGGAACTCCAGGGCCTGCGCCCCGATCCATCTCGCGACCGACTCCACCCGATATCCAATAGCAGACACCCATCCATGATCGACGCGATCGAGAAGTACCTGGCCGAGAAAGACTCGACCGACCTCCTGTCCCACGAATGCAGGACCATCCCCCGGGACGCGCTGCACCTGCCCTCGCCCACCTTCGTGGACGACGTCTACGCCATCTCCGACCGCAACCAGCGGGTCCTCAACAACCTCCAGCGGCTGTTCAACACCGGTCGTCTCGCCGGGACGGGCTACATGTCCATCCTGCCGGTGGACCAGGGGATCGAGCACAGCGGCGGAGCCAGCTTCGCTCCGAACCCGGCGTACTTCGACCCGGAGAACATCGTGCGGCTCGCCATGGAGGGCGGCTGCAACGCGGTGGCCTCCACCTTCGGGGTCCTGGGCGCGGTCGCCCGGAGGTACGCCCACAAGATCCCGTTCGTCGTGAAGATCAACCACAACGAACTGCTGACCTACCCGAACAGCTTCGACCAGATCATGTTCGGCACCATCGAGGAGGCCTACAACCTGGGCGCGGCCGCCGTCGGCGCCACCATCTACTTCGGCTCCGAGAACGCCGGCCGCCAGATCGTGGACGTGGCCGAGGCCTTCGCCTACGCCCACGAGCTCGGGATGGCCACGATCCTCTGGTGCTACCTGCGCAACAGCGCCTTCAAGAAGGACAAGGACTACCACGTGGCCGCCGACCTCACCGGTCAGGCGAACCACCTGGGCGTCACGATCCAGGCCGACATCATCAAGCAGAAGCTCCCCCAGGTGAACGGCGGCTTCCTGGCCATGAACACCGGCGACAGCTCCTACGGGAAGCTGGACCAGCGCATCTACGACGAGCTCACCAGCGACAACCCCATCGACCTCACCCGGTACCAGCTCGCCAACTGCTACATGGGGCGGGCGGGGCTGATCAACTCGGGCGGCGCCAGCGGCGAGAACGATTTCGCCGATGCCGTCACCACGGCCGTCATCAACAAGCGGGCCGGGGGCAGCGGTCTCATCAGCGGGCGCAAGGCCTTCCAGCGTCCCATGGAGGAGGGCGCCCGGCTGCTGAACGCCATCCAGGACGTGTACCTCTGCGATGAGGTCACGGTGGCCTAGGGAGGCGCGCCGCCGTCAGTCTCCCCCGGATACGGATCGTGCCCGCTCCGCCTCGGCGGCGATGTAGCCGAAGGCGGCCCAGGGTCCGCCCCCCGACACGATGGCGTCGAACATCTCGGTAGCCTCTTCCCCTCGACCGTTCACGAGGTGCCACGCCGCCACGCCGTAGGCGGTGGTGGTGTTCTGGAGCGCGTTCTCGCCGGACCCCGGGAGGTCCGACGCTTCCAGGTCGCCCCGGAAGAGGAGCAGGAGCCGGTGGTAGGCGGTGTTCTCGATGATGTCCATCCCGGGATCGATGGGCTCGAGCACGCGGGCCGCCGCTTCATCCCGGCCCAGCCGTGACAGGGTCAGCCAGAGCCAGTAGCTGCTGGCCACGCGCATGTCGGGATTCACCGCCGCCTCCACGTCGGCCGTCCACGCCTCGGCGGCCCCCTGGAAGTCGCCCTGCAGGTACCGGGCGAGGGCCAGGTGGTAGCGGATGTTGGAGTGCAGCGTGCTCACGGGGATGCCCCGGGCGTTCGGGAGTCCATCGGGTTCCACCCGATCCGGTGTGCCCGCCGCCTCGATCAGGGCCCAGGCCTCCTCCAGGTCGCCCTCGGCGGCCTCCAGGTCGCGGACCGTGATGTAGCGGTGCCCCCGGTGCCGGAGGAAGCGGGGATCGTCGGGCCACCGCTCCGAGCCCTCCGAAAAGACGTCGATGGCCTCCCCGTATCGACCGAGATACGCCAGTCGGCGCCCGACCCAGATCCACGTGTCGGCGTCGTCCGGGTTGGCCTCCCGCTCGGCCCGGGCTTCCTCCAGATTCGCCTCGTACGTGGCCTGCGTCTCGCCCGTGATCTCCGGCCGGGGGAGGGGCTCGCCGAGCAGGGAGGTCGCTTCCGTCGGGCGGCCTTCACCGGCGGGCACGTCGGGGGCTGGCTCGCTGCACGCTGCAGCGAGGACCGCCAGGCAGGGGAGGACGAGGGATCTGCTCGGCATGGGCGGTGCGGGGATGGGGGGACGGGTCGGCGAAGGTAGGCGGGCCGACGGCAGGATCGCCAGCGGG
>DAPKRP010000398.1:0-2211 GCA_031800515.1 Polyangiaceae bacterium LLY-WYZ-14_1
CCGGGTGCGACGGGGCTGTAGGGTGCAGGGTCCGTCGGGGGCCAAGGTGCCAGGGGCGGCAGGGCCCTCGACCCGGGGGATGGCGGAGCGAGCCTCCTCCGGGGGCTCGCCGAGGTCCAGGCCCTCGCAACGGTCGATCAGGCGCGCGACGGTGGCCGGGGGTCGGCTCGGTCGGAAGGGGCGGGCCGGGGCCAGCCGGTCCCGGCTTCGGGGCGCGATGGACAACCCCCGGAGGGCGGCGTTCCGGGCGGTGAGCCCCGTCCAGCTTCCCGGGGCCAGAAACGACAGGGTGGCCTGGGCGTCGTCCTGAGCGGCCGAGGCGGCGGCGCCCCGCTCCTCGGCGTAGCGGTCGAGCTGCTCGGCCTCGTCGCCGAGCCCCCGGGCGACGAGGGCCAGGCGGAATGCCGCCTGCTCCGCATCCCCCAGGGCGAGGTTGCTCGTGTGGGCGCCGAAGGGGGGGAGCACGAGCCCCGACGAGCCGGCGAGCAGCACCCGGCCCTCCCGCAGCCGCTGGGCACGCCGGTCGTGGATCCGATCGAGGCGAGACCAGACCAGCTCGAAGGGAGCGCCGTCGAGCATCCCCGCGATGCGTCGGTCGAAGGCTCCCCGCGCCGCCTCCCGCTGCAGCTGGAAGTCCCCGTCCACCATGAAGGCGAGCTGCCAGCGGTCGGCGGCGAAGGGGAGGGCGACCCCGACCCCGCCGGACCCGGGGGGGTCGAGCACCAGACGGCGCTCTCGGGGGAAGGGGGGCTCGGCCCGGGCCTCCACCAAGAGCAGCTTTTCGTCGTGGGTGCGCCCGGGAAACGGGATGCCGAGGGCGCCCCGGACGAGGGACCGGGGCCCGTCCGCCGCCAGGAGATGGGAACCTTCCATCGTCTCGAGGCCGGCCTCCGTCTCGACGGTGAGGGTCACCGTCCGGGCGTCTTGGCGGACCCCGAGCACCCGCCCCCCGAGGACCACCTCGATCGCAGGCTCCCGGGCGACCGCCTCGTAGAGCAGTTCGACGAGGTCCCGGGTCGGCACCGCCAGGTAGGGCGGCAGGGGCCCGTCGGGCCCCCCGGCTTCGAGGAAGCGCTCTTCCCCGATCTGCCGCCGTTTGTGGAGCACCCGGTGCTGCTCGATGGGGATGCCGAGGTCGACGACGGAGGGGCCGTTCAGGGCGCGACCCAGGATCTCGAGGCTGGCGCGGGCGAGCAGGGTCGCCCGGCCCCCCGCTTCCGGGCTCACCCCGGGTCCGTCGACGAGGCGGCAGGGGATGCCCCGCTGGGCCAGGGCCAGGGTCGCGACGAGGGCGGTCGGACCCCCGCCGACGACGAGGATGGGATGGGTCGGCCGCACCGAAGCGGGACGAGCAGGCGGCGGAAGGTCGCTCACCGGACCGACCCCGGGGAAGGCCAGACCGCCGGAGCTCGCCGGTGCCCGTCTCCCCCCGGAGTCGATCGTGATGTCACCTGGTTCACCTCAATCCTCGACCGTCACACTGCCCAACCTGCGCACCTCGGGGGTGCCGAGTGCCACACCAGCGTACTATTGCACCAGCATGGTGATGACGCGATGGACACTGCTGGTTGGCGTGGGCCAGCTGGGAGGAATTTTCTCACATGGTTGCTTGCGACGCGGCCAGACGGTGGTGCCCATCACCAGACGAGAACGGGTCGACGAGCTTGGAGCCCGGGCCGACCTCGCCTCGCCGCCGGAGATGGTGCTGCTGACCGTCGGGGAGGATGCGCTCCCGGAGGTGGTGCCGGCCATCCCCCCGGCCTGGCGGGAGCGGGTGGTGCTGGTCCAGAACGAGCTGCTCCCGGACGTCTGGACCGGCCTGTCCCTGACCGATCCCACGGTGGCGGTCGTCTGGTTCGAGAAGAAGGCGGGTCGCCCGGTTCGGGAGATTCTACCGTCCCCGGTGTCCGGGCCCGTCGCCGGCGAGGTGGTGGCGACCCTCCAGGCGCTGGGGATCGGCGCCGAAGAGGTCACCCCGGGAGCCCCTCTGGAAGACTCGCTGGTTGCGAAAAACGTTTACGTCGTCGGCTTCAACGTGGCCGGGCTCTCCTCGGCGGCCCCGGCGGAGGCCACCGTCGCCGACCTCTTCGGGACCCCCGGCTTCTCGGCCGTCGCCGAGGACGTCCTGGCGATCCAGGAGGCGAGGCTCGGTCGCCGGGTCGACCGGGATGCGATCCTGGACCGGGTGCGGGAGGCGGTGGCCCGGGACCC
>DAPKRP010000399.1:0-9712 GCA_031800515.1 Polyangiaceae bacterium LLY-WYZ-14_1
CGGACGTCTACGCCGACGGTCACGATGTCCTCGGGGGGGTTCTTCGCTACCGGCCCCTCGCCGCCGATTCGAGCGGCAGCGCTTCGGCGCCGGCGGACCCCGGCGCCGCGGTGCGGCGGGCGGGCGAAGGCCCGGCGGCTCCTCGCTGGCGGGAGGTGCCCCTCCGCCCCCTAGGCAACGACCTCTGGACCGCGTCCTTCACCCCCGATGCGATCGGCCGCTGGGCCTACGACGTGGAAGCCTGGGTCGATGCCTTCGGCACCTGGCGGCACCGATTCGAAAAGAAGGTCGACGCCCGGCAGGACCTGGAGCTCGAGCTCCGGGCGGGCGCGGAGCTCCTGCGGCAGGCGGCCCGGCGCGCCCGCAACCCCGCGATCCCCGCGACCCCTCCCCAGGCGACCCAGGGGGTCGACGAGCCGACGGCGGGGTCGTCGTCCGCCCCGGCCGCCGGAGGCAACGGTGGCGGCGGCGCAGCGGACCCGGCCCAGGATGCAGCGACCCTGGAAGAGCTGGCGACCCGACTTCTCGCCACCGCCAACCCCGTCGACGAGCGGGCGCGGCTGGCGCTCTCGCCGAGCGTCGAGGCCATCGCGCACCGCTGGCCGGACCGGACCCACGCCGCCCGCCGGGGGACCCCCCTCGAAGTGGTGGTGGACCCGGTCATCGGCCGGACCAGCGCCTGGTACGAGCTCTTTCCCCGTTCCTTCGCCAGCGTCCCCGGCCGTCATGGCACCTTCCAGGACGCGGAAGCCGTCCTGCCCTACGTGGCAAAGATGGGGTTCGACATTCTCTATTTGCCGCCGATCCATCCCATCGGTCGGAGCTTCCGCAAAGGCCGGAACAACGCCCTCGTCGCCGAGCCCCTCGACCCGGGAAGCCCCTGGGCGATCGGCGCCGCGGAAGGCGGACACAAGAGCATCCATCCGGAGCTCGGGACCCTAGCCGACTTCGAGCGCTTCGTGGGGAAGGCCCGGGACCACGGGCTCTCCGTCGCCCTCGACGTCGCCTTCCAGGCGTCTCCGGACCACCCCTGGGTGAAGGACCACCCCGCCTGGTTCCGCCATCGACCCGACGGCAGCATCCAGTACGCGGAAAACCCGCCCAAGAAGTACCAGGACATCTACCCCATCGATTTCGAATCGGAGGACTGGCCCGGGCTCTGGCGGGAGCTGCGGAGCGTCTTCGCCTTTTGGGCGGAGCGCGGGGTGCGGATCTTTCGCGTAGACAATCCCCATACGAAGTCCTTGGCCTTCTGGGAATGGTGTATCCGCAGCCTGAAGGACGACCATCCGGACCTGGTCTTCTTGTCCGAGGCGTTCACCCGACCTCGACTGATGTACGGGCTGGCGAAGCGGGGATTCACCCAGAGCTACACCTACTTCACCTGGCGGTTCACCGCCGGGGAGCTTCGAAGCTACGTCGAGGAGCTTGCCCACACGGAGGTCGTGGACTTCTTCCGGCCGAGCTTCTGGCCGAATACGCCGGACATCCTGCCGCCGTATCTGCAGGAAGGGCGGCGGGCTACTTTCGTCCAGCGGGCCGTCCTGGCGAGCACGTTGTCCCCGAGTTGGGGGATCTATGGCCCCGCGTTCGAGCTGATGGAGCACCAGCCGCGCCCCGGGGTCGAGGAGTACGTCGACAACGAAAAATACGAGATCCGCCGGTGGGATCTAGAACGCTCGGATAGTCTGGCGCCGCTGATCGGTCGGCTGAATCAGATCCGAAAGAAGCACCCGGCGCTCCAGGAACTGCGGAACATCGTTTTCCACGAAACGGACAATCCGACGCTTCTCTGCTACAGCAAGCGAGCGCCGGACGGTCGGGACGTCGTCCTCGTGATCGTGAGCATGGACGACGTCTGGCCCCAGTCCGGGTGGACCGACCTCGACACGGCCGCCCTCGGACTGGGGTCGGACCAGGAGTTTGAAGTCCACGATCTCTTGGCGGATACCCGGTATCGCTGGCGCGGCCCCCGCAACTACGTGGAGCTCCATCCGGAGGCGATTCCGGCGCACGTGTTCCACGTGAACCCCGAGAGCAGATCCCACGGCGCATGACGAATCCCGACGACGCCCCACTGGATGGTTCCCCGGACTGGTACAAAGACGCCGTCATCTACGAGGTCCACGTTCGGGCCTTTCACGACTCCGACGGCGACGGCATTGGTGATTTTCAGGGTCTGATCGACAAGCTCGATTATCTGGTCGACCTGGGGGTCACCGCCCTGTGGCTGCTCCCGTTCTACCCATCGCCAGGGCGGGACGACGGCTATGACATCGCCGACTACATGACGATCAAAGAATCCTTCGGAACCATGAAGGATTTTCGGCGCCTTCTTCGAGAGGCCCACCGGCGCGGGCTCCGGGTCATCACCGAGCTAGTGATCAACCACACCTCTTCCGAGCACGCCTGGTTCCAGCGGGCTCGGAAGGCCAAACCGGGAACCCGGGCGCGGGATTTTTACGTCTGGAGTGACACGCCGGACAAATACAACGAGGCTCGGATCATCTTCCAGGACTTCGAGACGTCGAACTGGACCTGGGACCCGGTAGCGCAGGCCTATTACTGGCACCGGTTCTACGGTCATCAGCCCGACCTCAATTTCGAGAACCCGGACGTGCACGCTGCCGTCCTCAAGGTCTTCGACCACTGGATGAAGATGGGGGTGGACGGGATGCGCTTGGACGCTATCCCGTACCTGTACGAGCGGGAGGGGACGAACTGCGAAAACCTCCCGGAGACCCACGATTTTCTCAAGAAGCTACGGGCACACATCGACGACAACTTCTCCGGTCGCATGCTCCTAGCGGAAGCGAACCAGTGGCCCGAGGATGCGGCCGCCTACTTCGGCGACGGCGACGAGTGCCACATGAACTTCCACTTCCCGCTGATGCCGCGGATGTTCATGGCGCTGCGCATGGAGAATAGCTTTCCGATCGTCGACATCATGCGCCAGACGCCGGCGATTCCCGAATCGAGCCAGTGGGCGCTCTTTCTCCGTAACCACGACGAGCTCACCCTTGAAATGGTGACGGATGAAGACCGGGACTACATGTACCGAGTCTACGCGGAGGATCGGCAGGCGCGGGTGAACCTCGGCATCCGTCGTCGCCTGGCTCCTCTGCTCGAAGAGCGCAAAAAGATCGAGCTCATGAACGGTCTGCTGTTCTCGATGCCCGGCACCCCGGTCATCTACTACGGCGACGAGATCGGGATGGGGGACAACATCTATCTGGGCGACCGGGACTCGGTCCGGACCCCCATGCAGTGGAGCGCGGACCGGAACGGTGGATTTTCCCGGGCAAATCCGCAGAAACTCTATCTGCCGGTCATCATCGACCCCGAATACCACTTCGAATCCGTCAACGTCGAAGCCCAGTCTCAGAACCCGGCCTCCCTGCTGTGGTGGATGAAGCGGATCATCACCCTCCGAAAGGAACACCGGGTCTTCGGCCGGGGCACCATCGAGTTCCTCCACCCGGACAACGCGAAGGTGCTGGCCTTCCTGCGGCGGGGAGAAGGGGAGACGATCTTGGTCGTCGCGAACCTCTCTCGCTTCGCCCAGTACGTCGAGCTCGACCTCCGGGAACACGAGGGTCGGGTGCCCGTCGAGCTCTTCGGCAGGACCCAGTTCCCGGAGATCGGGGAGCTGCCCTATCTGCTGACCCTCGGCCCCCATACCTTCTACTGGTTTGCCCTGACGGAGGAAGGGCGTGTCGGCGCGGACGGCGAGGGGGCGCCGATTCCAGAGAATGCCGAAGACGGCGAGCTTCCGGTCCTGGAAGCCGGCGACCGCTGGGACAACCTGGTGGGCAAGCGTCGTCGGCGCCTCGAAAACCGGCTGATGGCCTGGGTGCCCCGGCGGCGGTGGTTCCGGTCGAAGTCTCAGGAGATCAAGCGGATCCGCGTGGCGGAAGACATTCCGTTTTCCACGGACGAAGGAACGGTCCACATCCTGGTCCTCGACGTCGAAACCGTGGAGGGGTCCGCGGGACGGTACGTCTTGCCGGTGGCCTTCGCCCAGGGGGAACGGGCCGAGCACTTCCTCGAATGGTCGCCGGAGGCGGTCATCGCCCGGGTCGAAGCCGAGGGGCCCCGGGGCAGCACCCGCACCGGCGTGCTCTTCGACGCCCTGGTCGGACCGGCCTTCCCGCGAGCGCTGCTCCGCTCCCTGACGAAGCGCAACGGTCGAGCCCGGAGCGGCGACGCCAGCACCAGTCTGGCCTCCACGGCCCTCGAGCCACTTCGGAAGCACCGGGATCAGCTCGACACCCTGGAACCCCATCTGAGCGGCGCGGAACAGACCAACACGACCGTCGTCTTCGGGCACGACCTGGTGATGAAGGTCTTCCGCCAGCTGGAAGAGGGGATCAACCCGGAGCTCGAGATGGGGCGCTATCTGACCCAGGAAGCGCGCTACCCGAACGTGCCCCCGGTCTGCGCCGACTTCGAGCTTCGCCGGCGGGGGCAGGCGCCCGCCGCCTTCGGCATCGTCCAGGAGTTCGTCGACAATCAGGGAGACGCCTGGCGTTTTTCCCTCGAAGCGATGGATCGGTCCTTCGAGCGCGCGATCTCCCTGCCCAACGTCTCGCCCCCGCCGGCGCCATCGGCGCTGCTCGATCGGGTCGACGCGGAGCCCGATGACGACGTCGCCGACGTCATCGGCCCGTTCCTCGCCCTCATCGAGCGCCTGGGTACCCGGACCGCACAGCTCCACCTGGCCCTGGCTCGGGAAACGGTCGACCCGGACTTCGCGCCTGAGGTCTTCACCACGCTTCAGCAGCGCTCCGTCTACCAGTCTTCCCGGAGCTTGCTCGGCCAGACCTTCCGAGCGCTCCACAAGACGAAGCACCGGCTCGACGACCCGGCGCTCCGGGAGCTGGTGGACGAGGTGCTCGGCCAGGAAGACGACCTCGACGCCCGGCTCCGACGCCTCCTCGACCGGAAGCTCGAATGCGTCCGGACCCGCACCCACGGGGACCTCCACCTCGGCCAGGTGCTGGCGACGGGGGACGACTTCGTCTTCATCGACTTCGAGGGGGAGCCTGCCCGTTCCCTCGGGGAACGTCGCCTCAAGCGCTCACCGGTGCGAGACGTCGCCGGGCTCATTCGGTCCTTCGACTACGTGGGGGCGGCGAGCCTTCGTTCGGGGCGCGTCCGGAACGAGGACGTGGAGCGCATGGCCCCCTGGGCCCGGGCCTGGTCCGACTGGTCCAGCGCGTCGTTCTTCCGGGCCTACCTCGAAACGGCCGACGGCGCCGCGTTCCTGCCCGCGGACCGGGCCGACCTGAGCGTCATGCTCGACTTCTACCTGCTCGACAAGTGCATCTACGAGGTGCGCTACGAGCTGGATCACCGGCCGGACTGGCTCGGGATCCCCCTGTCCACCCTGAACCGCATGCTCCAGGAGGAGCCGCGATGACCACCCCCGACCCTGCCAACTCCCCCGCCGATGGGAAGCGCCTCGAAACCGTCGCCACCGGCGGCCACCGCTCGCGTCCCGACCCGCGGCTAACGGACCTCGATCTTCACCTCTTCAACGAAGGCAAGCACCGCCGGCTCTATGACAAGCTCGGCGCGCACCCGACCACGGAAGACGGTCACGAGGGGACGCGGTTCGCCGTCTGGGCCCCGGACGCCGAATCGGTGAACGTCATGGGTGACTTCAATGGGTGGAACGGGGTGCGCCACGGGCTGCGACCCATCGGGTCGTCCGGCGTCTGGCAGGGGTTCTTCCCGGACGTTCGACCCGGCCATCTCTATAAGTACGACGTCCGATCCCGCTACGGTGCTCACCGGGCGGAGAAGGCCGACCCCTTCGGCTTCGCCCATGAATTTCGCCCCCGCACGGCGTCGATCGTGACCGACTTCGACCATCGGTGGGAGGACGGGGCCTGGATGGCCGGGCGAGCCCGGCACAACGCTATGGATGCGCCGATGTCGATCTACGAGGTCCACCTCGGCAGCTTCGCGAGGGACGTCGAACGAGACAACGGCTACCTCGACTACCGGCGGCTCGCCCAGCTGCTGGGCGACCGGGCAGAACGCCTCGGATTCACCCACGTCGAGCTCCTGCCCGTCTCCGAGCATCCCTTCGACGGTTCCTGGGGCTATCAGGTCACCGGCTACTTCGCCCCGACGAGCCGCTTCGGCTCCCCGGAGGATTTCGCCTGGTTCGTCGACCATCTCCACCAGCGGGGCATCGGGGTCATCCTGGACTGGGTACCGGCCCACTTCCCGACGGACGGCCACGGATTGGGTTACTTCGACGGAACGCACCTGTTCGAGCACGCGGATGCCCGGCGGGGCTTCCACCCGGATTGGAAGAGCTTCATCTTCAACTACGATCGGCACGAGGTCCGGGCGTTCCTCATCTCCAGCGCGTGCTTCTGGCTCGACTGGTACCACATCGACGGACTACGTGTGGACGGCGTCGCGTCGATGCTTTACCTGGATTATTCCCGCAACGAAGGCGAATGGATCCCCAACGAGCACGGGGGCCGGGAAAACCTCGGCGCGATTCAGCTGCTCCGGGAGACCAACGAAGCCGTCTTCGGGGACTACCCGGATACCCAGACCTTCGCCGAGGAATCGACGTCCTGGCCGATGGTCTCTCGCCCCACGTATATCGGTGGCCTGGGCTTCGGCTTCAAATGGGACATGGGCTGGATGCACGACACGCTGAGCTATTTCCAGCGTGAGTCGGTGCACCGATGCTTCCACCACAACGATCTCACCTTCCGCTCCCTGTACGCCTTTCAGGAGAACTTCGTTCTACCTCTGTCCCACGACGAGGTGGTCCACGGGAAGGGGTCCCTGATCGGAAAGATGCCCGGCGACGAATGGCAGAAGTTCGCCAACCTGCGGCTGCTCTATTCCTACATGTGGGCGCAGGCCGGGAAGAAGCTCCTGTTCATGGGCGGCGAGATCGCGCAGTGGGCGGAGTGGAACCACGACCGGAGCCTCGACTGGCACCTGCTCGACCACGAGCCCCACCGGGGCATCGAACGGACGGTCGCGGACCTCAATCGGGTCTACCGGGGGGAACCCGCCCTCCACACGACGGACGTGGACCCCGTGGGCTTCGAATGGGTGGACGCCAACGACGCCCAGCAGAGCGTGCTGACCTTCCTGCGCCGTGGGCGGGCCGCGGACCAGGTGATCGCCGTGGCGCTGAACTTCACCCCGGTCCCCCGGTACGACTACCGGGTCGGCGTCCCGTTCGGGGGCTACTGGCAGGAGCTCTTCAACAGCGACGCGGAGCTCTACGGCGGCAGCGGTGTCGGGAACGCCGGGGGCGTCGAAGCCTCCCCCGTCGGGGCCCACGGGCGGCCCTACGCGCTGCATCTGACCCTGCCCCCCCTGGGGGCCGTCTTCTTCCGGGGCCCGACCGGCTGACCCCCAGCGGGCGGAGCTCTTCTCCGGGGAGGCCCGATGCCCCACGAACGGGCCGTTGCATCTGGGACCATTGCGCCAGGGGTAGGCCTCTCCCCGGCTTTCCCGGAACCTGCAACACGGCGATCCGCGTCAGGGATCAAACGATCGGTGGGCTTTCCGGAGGCGACCTTGGCGGGCCCGTGGCCGGGTCCAGTCCCGCCCGCGCCAGCCAATTTGATG
This sequence comes from Polyangiaceae bacterium LLY-WYZ-14_1, assembly GCA_031800515.1. Classification (GTDB taxonomy): domain Bacteria; phylum Myxococcota_A; class Polyangia; order Polyangiales; family DAPKRP01; genus DAPKRP01. Next base: position 7,618 of record DAPKRP010000399.1, read on the forward strand.
CATGATTTCGCGGATCGGAGGTAGGGAAATCTCAGTATCCGGCGACGCCAGGGCGAACTGAACCACATCTTGAACTTCAGCCCGGAAACCCGGAAGCTTTCGCTGTTGGGCATGAAGTTCTCCCTAGGAAGACCGATGGGGTTTTGAGTCACCTCATGCCCCTGGACGCCGCACAGCGCGACTCCACCATCCCGCCGGAACCCGACCGCTACGCCGTGGTTCACCTCCGGGGCGACGACGGGGAGTACCAGGACGCGATCCGGGTGCTCGGGGCCCGGGGCTACCGGGTCGGACGTGCCTCGACGACGGACGACGTCCTCGACCACCTCGGGGAGTGGGGCCCGGTCATCCTGCTGGCGGAGGTCGGCGGGGGCGGCGCCGAAGACGGGCTCGAGACGGCTCGGCGGGTCCGGCAGCAGCGGGAAGACGTCGAGGTGCTGTTGACCGGCGACGCCACCGCCGACGTGCTGCTCCGGGGGATCGACCTCGGAGTATTCCGCTTCCTGCGGAAGCCCTTCCGCTCGGAGGACCTGGTAGCCGCCGTCGCCGGGGCCGCCAACCGCTTGTTTCTGCGCATCGACCGGCGACGGCGCATCGCCGAGCTCGAACAGCGCAACCACGCCCTCGAGGAAACCCTGGCCCGCCTCCAGGAGAGCGAAGCGCGCCGGACCCTGGCCGAGCGGCTCGCCTCCGTCGGACAGTTCGCCTCCGCCCTCGGCCACGAGATGAACGGGCCGCTGGCCTACGTCCAGACGAACCTCGACCTGGTCCGGGGATGGGTGCCGGCTCTGGCCCTCGCGAGGGACGCCTGGCGGGAAGGACGCCCCTGGGACGGGCAGCCGGAAGATCGGCGCGAGCTCCTCGACGCGATCATCGCCCAGCTACCGGCGGCCCTGGACGACTGCAACACGGGCCTCCGCTTCATGCGGCGATTGAGCCGGGACCTCGGGGCGATGGCCCGCTACCAGCAGAGCGACCGGGAGCCCTTCGACCTGAACGAGGTCGTCCAGACGGCCTGCCGCATCGCCAAGGTCAAGGTGCGACGGCCCCATCGGCTCGAGGTGCGTGTGGCCCCGGAACCCGTCGTCGTCCTGGGGAGCCCCGGGCGCCTCGCCCAGGTGGTGATGAACCTGGTGGCGAACGCCGCGGACGCGAGCCGGCGGGACCGGCCCAATCGCATCGACGTCGAGACGGAACGGGTCGGCGACCAGGCGGTGCTCCGGGTGCGGGACCGGGGGGTCGGCATTCCCGCGCCCCAGCAGGGCCGCATCTTCGAGCCCTACGTCACCTTCCGGGAGGGAGGCACGGGCATCGGGCTCGGGGTGGTTCGACAGATCGTCGACGAGCATGGGGGCCGGATCGAGCTCGACAGCGAGGTCGGTCGGGGCAGCGAGTTCCGGGTGTTGCTCCCCTCGGCGGACATCGAGCTCCCCGGCGCCGCCGGCTCGAGCAGCCATCCGCCGGAAGACGTCCCCGCGGGCACCATTCTCCTGGTGGACGACGACCCCCTGATCCGTCGCGGCCTCGAGCGCGCGCTGACCGGCTATCGGCTGCGGTCCGCGGAGAGCGGCGAGGAGGCGTTGGCGATCCTGGACGGGGAACGGCCCGACCTGGTGGTCACGGACGTCGACATGCCCGGCCTGGACGGCCTGGCGCTCTACCAGGAAGCGCTCCGCCGGCATCCCGGCCTGGTCGGGCGCTTCCTCTTCGTGACCGGCCACGAGATGTCCATCGGAGACGAGCTCGAGGCGTCGGTGCTGAAGAAGCCCTTCGGGGCCCGCGCGCTGCAGAAGGCGGTGCTGAAGGCGCTCAGAGAGCGTTGAGCAAGAGCGGGGTGAGGAAGCGGAGGAAGAGGGCTGCTTGTCGGGCGGTCAAGGCGAGGCGGACGGTCCAACCCAGGCCGTCTTCGTCTTCCTCGAAGCGGGCTGCCTCGAGCGGCTCTCGGAGCCCGAGGAGCCCCACCACCGGGTGCCCGACCATGGAACGATGCCGTGCCCGGAGCCAGCCCAGGGCGTTCGCCGCCGCCGTCGGCTCCCCATAGCGGGGCCGCCAGGCGAGATGCACGCCGCCCCCCTCGTCGAGGCGGCCGGTGGCG
>DAPKRP010000400.1:0-2880 GCA_031800515.1 Polyangiaceae bacterium LLY-WYZ-14_1
GGGGGGCCCCTACGAGCCCGAGACCTGGGCCGTCGCGATCCACGCCGATGGACACACGGAGACCTTGGCGCCCTCCCGTTCCGCCAAGGACGCCGGGGACCGGGAGCCGGGATCCGGGGTCACGGCGACGAACCGGTCCGGCCCCGCCCCCAACCTTCCCCTCCGCTGAACGCGGTTGGCAACCGCGCCGCTTCGACGCATCCTCTCGACCCTTCGCGGCCCGAGACGGGCTGGACGAGGAAGGATCACGGCGAACTCATGGCTTCGGACCTGCTCAGAGCCCTCCGCGACCGCATCGACGAAGACCTGGAGGGGGCCACGGTCACCCCGGACGGCCTGCGCGCCCCCGCCGAGATCCGCTACGGCGACGTCGTCGTGGCCATCGACCACGACCTCGAAGCGGCCTCGGTCCGGATCGGGGTCGCCGTGCCGCCCCCCGCCGGCGCGGGGGGCGAGTTCCTGCTGTGGTGCCTCGGGACGACCACCCAGTATTGGGACATCAAGATCGGCCTCGACGACGAAGGCTTCCTGCTGGTCCACTCGGACCTCGACGCCGACGACGACGTCGACCTCGGCGCCCTGGCCACGATGGTGGTCGACCGAGCCGAGACCATCCTGGACCTGCTGGAGGAAGACCTGGTGGAATGGCTCCTCAGCCACGGCCTGGGCACGCCGGCGCAGCGGGAACGATGGGAGACCCGCGGCAAACGGGACGACGACGACCAGGTCGACGACGAAGCGGCCGACTGACCCGGCCCACTAGGCGCCGACCCTACAGACGGAGGAGCGCCGCGCCCCAGTTCAGCCCGGCGCCCAGGGCGAACAGGCAAAGCAGCTGCCCCGGCTGGAGCCGACCGTCCCGCCACATCTCGTCGAGGAGGATGGGGATGGTCCCCGCGGACGTGTTGCCGTAGCGCGCGATGTTCGACGGAACCTTGTCCGCCGGCAGCTTCAGGGCGTCCCGGACCGCTACGTTGATGCGGTCGTTCGCCTGGTGGGCGATGAACCAGTCGATCTCGTCGAGCTCGATCCCCTGTCGCTGGCAGAGCCGCCGCACCGTCTTCGGCAGGCGGGTCACGGCGTTCTTGAACACCTCCCGGCCCTGCATCCGCGGCACGTACTCCGCCCGTTCGAACATCCCCGGGTCGAAGGACGGATGGTTTCGATAGCCGCCCCCGGGGATGTAGATCTCGAGGGCTTCCCGGCCGTCCGTGTGGGTCGCCACGTCGAGCAATCCGGACCGGTCGTCCCCGCCCTCCGTTCGCTCGAGGACGAAGGCCCCGGCGCCGTCCCCGAAGACCACCGCGATGCCCCGGTGCTCGGTGGCCCGGGCGTAGTTCTCCGGGGACACGGGGCCGTCGGAGCTCCCCCGGACGACGTCCCAATCGAACCAGGGCATGAAGCCCGCGTGGGCGTCGGCGCCGACGAAGAGAATCCGGTTGGCGGCGCCGCTCTTCATCAGGCCTTGGGCGACCTGGAGCCCGAAGGGCACCGCGGCGCACTGCTGGCGGATGTCCAGGGCCGGCACGCCCGGGATGCCGAGGTTGGCGCCCACGATCCCCCCCGAGCCCGGGAAGGGATAGTCCGGCGTCATCGTGGCGAAGATGATGTAGTCGATGTCCTTCGCCTCGAGCCCGGCGGCGTCGATCGCCTTGGTCGCCGCCTTGGTGCCCATGTCGCTCACGCCTTCTCCAGGAGCGGCGAAGTGACGCTGTTCGATGCCCGTGCGCTGCCGGATCCAATCGTCGCTGGTGTCCATGACCTTCGCGAGGTCCGCGTTGGTCACCGGCGTGCCGGGATTGTAGCGTCCGGTGCCCCGGATGGTCATGCCGCCCATGAGTGCCTCCAGCCGGCGCCGGGCCGGCGCTCTAGCGAACTCCGTCGGTACCCGGCAGGACCTGCTTTGGCAAGCCCTTGCCCGCCGGCGCCGATCCGGCTGCTACCCTCTGGCTATGGCCCTCCCGCTGCCGCTCGACTTCCGCGGCTACGTCGAACGCAAGAAAGCCGAGGCCCTCGGGGGCGAGACCGGCGCTCGCTACGCCTTTTCCTCGGACGTGACGATGCTCAAAACGCTGCGGGGCATACGCCCCGTCGAGCTCGCCGCCACCTCCGTCGTTCGCACCCAGAAAGACCTGCTGCGGAGCCAGCTGCTCGGAACGTCCACCCGCGTCGGTCCCCGGCAGTTCCCGAGCATCCACCTGATCGCCCGGGACTGTGCGGAGACCCTCGGCGTCCCGGTGCCGGACGTCTACGTGACGAATAGCCCCTTCATCAACGCCTACACCTTCGGCACCGACGACGAGTCCTTCATCGTCCTCCACTCGGCGCTCATCGACCACTACGACGAGACCGAGCTGCGCTTCGTCATCGGCCACGAGACCGGCCACATCCAGAACAAGCACGTCGTCTTCGGGACCGTGCTGCGGGCGATGCGCACCGCCGCTGGGGCCATGATCCTCAAGGTCTTGCTGCCACCCCTCGAGATGGCGCTCTACGCCTGGTCCCGGAGGGCGGAGATCACCTGCGACCGGGCGGGGCTCCTGTGCTCCCGGGACCTGGTCGCCGCCTGCCGCAGCTTCGCCAAGCTCGCCTGCGGCTCGCAGAAGCTCTACCGGGAGATCGACGTCGAATCGTACCTCGAGCAGCTCGACGCCGGACGGTCCGGGATGGGCCGCTTCCTCGAGGCGATGGCGAGCCACCCGTACCTGCCGAAGCGTATCGAAGCCCTTCGGATCTTCTCCCAGAGCCAGCTCTACCTCGAGACGGTGGGCGCCCCGAGCCCGGAACGGGGTCTGCCGATGGACGAGGTGGACCGGCGCACGGCGGCGCTGATGCGGAACCAGGCCCGGGAGGCGACCGAGCCCGGCGAGGGCGGGCACC
>DAPKRP010000401.1:0-5081 GCA_031800515.1 Polyangiaceae bacterium LLY-WYZ-14_1
GACCGCCGAGACCTTCCTCGACGCCTGGCGAAAGCGGGATCACGAGATCGCCCAGGCCCTCGCGACGGGTGCCCTCCGGGATCGGGTGGCGGCGCGGGCGGCGGAGGACCGGCAGATCGCCTCGGACCCCCAGGCCAAGGCGGCGGCGGCCCTCTGGGGCATGCTCGCCCAGGAGCGCCTCACCTTCGTCCCGTCCTCCATCGAGGTGCTCGGGCGGGAAGACGGAGGGCAGGCGCGGGGCCAGCCGCGGGACCCGAGTATCCCGGATGACGGAGCGTCCGACGACGCCGCCGCCCCGCGGCTCCGCCTCGAGGGGACGGCGGAGGGTCGGTTCTTCGACCGCCCCTACAAGCGACGCGTCCGTTTCATCGTCCGACGGGTCCCCCCGGGCGTCGGCGCCGGGGGGCCCGGCGCCTCCGGGGTGGAACGAGCGTCCGCGGGTCCCTGGCGGGTCGAGGACATGGAGCTCGGGGACCAGCTCGTCGTACCGCCGGAGCTCCGCGCCCTGGGGGAGCTCGACGTGGTGGCCCCAGGGGAGCCGTCCACGGAGGGCCCCGAGGGATGACCCGGCGCGATCGGGGGCACCGGCCCCGCGACGCCCGGGTGCTTCGCCGGGGGACCGAGGCCCACTACGAGGACCCGGTCTACTACGACCACGCCTACCGCCGGCGGCGAAGCGACGTCCGCTTCTACGCCGACCTGGCCGAGGACCTAGGGGGGCCGGTCCTCGAGCTCGGGGTGGGCACCGGCCGGGTCGCCTTCGAGCTCGCCCGCCGCGGGATCGACGTCGTCGGCGTCGACCGTATGCCCGCCATGCTCGACCGCGCCCGGGAGCGCTTGGATACCCTGCGCCCGAAGGCCGCCCGGGACCGGGTCGCCTTCGTCCGGGGAGACCTTCGGGCAGTGCGCCTCGACCGCCGTTTCCCCCTGGTGCTGAGCCCCTTCAACGTCTTCCAGCACCTCTACGACCGGGGCGACCTGGAGCGGGCGCTGGCCACGGTCCGCCGCCACCTCCGACCCCGGGGGCGGTTCGCCTTCGACGTGCTCCTCCCGGATGCCTACTTCCTGAGCCGCGACCCGGCCCGGGTCTATCGGGGCCCCTCCGTGCTCCGCCCGACGGAGGGGCGCCGGTACCACTACGGCGAGTCCTTCCAGTACGACCCGGTCCGCCAGATCCAGGTCACCACGATGTTCTTTCAGGGGGTCGAGGACGAAACCGACGTCCATGTGACCCCGCTGGCCCATCGCCAGTTCTACCCAGCGGAGCTCGAGGCATTGCTCCACTACAATGGATTCGAGGTGGTCGAACGATGGGGAGACTTCGACCGGTCACCCCTGACCGGGAGCTCGGAATCCCAGATCCTGCTCTGCCGACGCCGGCGGGGCTACGCCGACGAATGACTCCGGTCAGGAGGACGCGAGGGCGGCGTCGATCATTCCCTGATGCTGCGCCGGGTCCGCCCAGCGACGCCGGCCTTCGTCCGGGAGCTGGTCGATGGGGTCGAAGTACAGGAACTTCTTACCCGGCTTGACCGAAGGAGCGGTGTAGACGCTGATGCCGGTGACCCGGTCGTAGTGCTCGTAGGAGTGCACCCCGCGCTTGCCGCCGCCCCCCGGCGCGTCGACGACGAAGGTCGGGGTGTTGAAGCCGGCCAGGGCCCCCCGAACGTGCTTTTCGATCTCCTCGGCGACGGCCACGGTGGTACGGAGCTCTTCCGTGCCTTTCACCATGTCGTGCTGGTAGACGTAGTAGGGGTGCACGTTCACCCAGGCGCAGCGCCGAGCCAGCTTCGTCATGGTGGCGACGTCGTCGTTCACCCCTCGCTGGAGCACCGACTGGTTCCGGAGGACCACGCCGTGCTCGAAGAATCGGTTCATCGCCCGACGGGTGATCTCGGTGATCTCGTTCGGGTGGTTGAAGTGGGTGTGAAGGACGACGTCCTTGTGCATCGCCCGGCCCCGTTCCACGACGCCGACCAGGGCGTCGAACCAGTCCCGATCGCTGAGCGCCTTCTGGGGCATCACCGCGGGACCCTTGGTGGCGAAGCGCATCCGGCGGACGTGGGGGATCGCCAGCAGCCGTTCGCCGATCACCCGGATCTGATCCGCCCGGAGGTTCCAGGTGTCCCCCCCGCTGATCACGACGTCTTCGAGCTCTGGGCGGGTGGCGATGTAGGCGAAGACCTCTTCCCAGCGTTTCGGCGTGGCTTTCAGGCTGACCTTTTCCACCGCTTCCTGGTCCGGCCCGACGGCGTAGCTCCGGGTGCAGAAGCGGCAGTAGACCGGGCAGGTATCCAGGGCCAGGAAGAGCGCCTTGTCCGGGTAGCGGTGGGTCAGGCCCGGGACCGGGGCGTCCGCCTGCTCGCCCAGGGAATCGAAGGTGAGCCGCGGGTGGTCCGGCAGCCGGGTCGAGGCGACGGGGATGAACTGACGGCGGATGGGATCCCGGTAGGGGTCGTCCCAGTCGATCAGACTCAGCATGTAGGGCGAGACCCGGACCGCCATCGGCGCCCGGCGGAACCCCTCTTGGACGTCTTCGAAAAAGGCGTCGTCGACCACTCCCCGGAGCGCGTTCAGGAGCTTGTCGACCTTGGTGATCGAGTGCTTCATCTGCCAGCGGTGGTCGAGGAACTCGGCCTCCGTCACCTCCCGAAACGCCGGGACGCGGCGCCAGAAGTCCCCATCGAGGAGGTCCCGATGGGCGAGGGAGGCGGGGTCGACGGCGGGCCGGGCCTTCGGAAAACGCGGCGCGTCGAGGTCCCGGTTCGCCGGGACGGTCGGCAGCTCGAGGTGGGGGGTGGTCGTCGTCGTGGTCATGGCGATTCTCTCGGGGCCCCTCGGCCCGATGGCCTTCGGCCCGAAGCGGCTCATCCCCCACCGCAGAGCGCTAGGCAGACACCGTAGCAGCTTCCGGACTGGGGGCGCGGAACCGGGAAGGGAGCACGGCCCATCGCGGGCCGCCAGGGACGCCGTGTGTCAGAGGGTGCTGAGGAATCCCTCGCGACCGGCAGCCTGAGGAGAACGGGGCCGGGCCGCCTCCTCGAGGTTCGATGCAAGACCAGCTGCTCTTCCTGATCTCGGCGCCGCGTTCGGGCTCCACCCTGCTCCAACGCATGATCGGCTCCCACTCGGCGGTGGCGACTCATCCCGAGCCCCACCTCGTGACCCCCCTCGCCTACCTCGGCTACCACGACACCGTCGACAAGGCGCCCTACGACCACATCAACTCGGCGGAGGCCATGCGCCTGTTCGTCTCCCGCCTCCCCCGGGGGGAAAACGATTACCTCGACGCACTCCGAGCCTACGCCGACACCCTCTACCGACGAATGCTCGACACCCATCCGGGCAAGCACGTCTTCATGGACAAGACGCCGGCCTACGCGCTGGTCCTCCCCTTCCTGACCCGGCTCTATCCGGCGGCGCGGTACGTGGTCCTCACCCGGCACCCGCTGGCCGTCTTCAGCAGCTACGCCCAGAGCTTCTTCGAGGGCCGTTGGGAAGACGCCCACGCCTTCAACCCGATCCTCGAACGCTACGTGCCGGCGATCGCCCGATTGCTTCGGGAGCGACCCGTTCCCCTTGCCCACGTCCAGTACGAGGCCCTCGTCCAGGACCCGGCGGCCCACCTCGAGCGTGTGTTCGCCTACCTCGGCCTGCCCAACGAGCCCGAGGCGGTGACCTACGGCGACCGGTTTCAGGGAGAGGCGAAGGGGCCCGGCGATCCCATGGGCGTTGGCCGGCACGATCGGCCGGTCACGGACAGCGTCCACAAGTGGGCGGCGGAGCTGGCGGAAGACGAGGGGAAACGGGCCCTCGCCGAGGCGATGATCGAACGCCTCGACGACCGGGACCTGGCCGCCTGGGGATGGGAGGACCGGGACGCCCTCTGGGCGCCCCTGGCCGACGCGGCGGCGGCTCCGGGCAGGAGGATGACGGCGCCTCGGAGGAACGCGGCCCCGCCCCTCAACTTCTATCGGGTGCAGCGAAAGGTCTTCCTGGCCCTTCGCAAGGACATCGACAAACGGCCTCACGGAGCCGTCCTTCGGCGGATCAAGTACTACTGCGACGTCCTGCTTCGGGAATGACCGACCCCCCGGGACGGCCCCGTCCCGGGGTCGGGTCGCCCGGATTCAGGACGCGGCGGCCATCTGGCGGAGCACGTAGTTCAGGATGCCGCCGTGCCGGTAGTAGGCGACCTCCTGCGGGGTATCGAGGCGGACGTCCGCCTCGAAGCGTCGATCCCCGGCCTGGACCGTGACCCGGCCGCCGGCCTCGAGACCCGAGGCGATGCCCTCGATGGCGAACACCTCATCCCCGGTCAGGCCGAGGCTCTTCCAGGAATCGCCGGAGCGGAACTGGAGCGGCAGGACGCCCATCCCGATCAGATTGGACCGGTGGATCCGTTCGAAGCTTTCGGCGATCACCGCCTTCACGCCCAGCAGGAAGGTGCCCTTGGCCGCCCAATCCCGGGACGAACCGGTCCCATATTCCTTCCCCGCCAGCACCACCAGCGGCACGCCTTCGCCCGCATAGCGCATCGCCGCGTCGTAGATCGTCGTCTGCTCCCCGCTCGGGAGGTGACGGGTGATGCCGCCTTCGGTCCCCGGGGCCAGCTGGTTTCGGAGGCGGATGTTCGCGAAGGTCCCCCGAACCATCACCTCGTGGTTGCCCCGGCGGCTGCCGTAGGAGTTGAAGTCCCGGATGGCGACCCCCCGCTCCTGGAGGTAGCGCCCCGCCGGGCTGTCCGGGGCGATGGCCCCCGCCGGCGAGATGTGGTCGGTGGTGACGGAATCGCCGAGGAGCGCCAGAACGCGCGCCCCTTCCACGTCCGCGAGGGCCGGGGGCTCCGGGCCCAGCCCGTCGAAGAAGGACGGCTTACGGATGTAGGTGGACGCGTCGTCCCAATCGAAGAGGTCGCCTCCGGAGACGTCGACCTTCCGCCACTGTTCCGGGCCGACCAACACGTCGCCGTAGCGATCCGTGAACTGCGCCGTGTCGATCGCCGCCCGCACGGCGTCGGTGATCTGCTGGGTGGATGGCCAGACGTCCCGCAGGAAGACGTCCTAGCCGCTTGAGGCCGG
>DAPKRP010000402.1:0-6499 GCA_031800515.1 Polyangiaceae bacterium LLY-WYZ-14_1
GCGGCGGCCCGCGCCCGGGCCCGGGAGCTGGCCGCCCGTCGGCTGCACTCGGTGCTCGGTCCACGCCGCCCGGCGGGAGCCCCGGGCTCGGGTCCAGGCCGTCCCGGCGCCTCCCGGCACGGCGGTGCGCCGGCGAGCTCCGGCGCGGGCCCGTCGTCTCCCCGACCGCCTCCGCCGGGCTCGAGCGCGCCGGGCGGAGGAGCGGGCTCCGCCGCCCGGCGAGACGCCCTCCGAGGCCTCGCCTCGTCCCTCCGTCAGGTCGCCTCGGTCACCGGCGGGGTAGACCCCGCCCACCGACACCTGAGCGCGGCTCGGACGGCAGAGGGGGAGGGGGATCTGGTCTCCGCCGCCAACTCCGTCCTCCGGGCGATGGCGGTGGCACCGGACCGGGAGGACCTGAAGACGGAGCACACCCGATTGCGAAAGGCGGTCGCCGGCCGCCTCGCCGACACCTACGAGCGGCAGGCGCGCTACGAAGAAGAGCACGGCCACTGGCGGGAGGCGGCGGACAGCTGGGCCCGCGTCGCCGAGGGCCGGCCGGACGACCCCGGGCCGAAGCTCTCCGCGGCGGAGGCCTTCCTCGAAGCCCAGCACGACCTTCCCCAGGCGAAGATCCTGGCGGAGGCGGCGGTCGCCCTCGCCCCGGGCATGCTGCGCGCCCGCCGCACCCTCGCCCGGGTCTATCTGGCCGCGGGTCTGACGAAGAACGCCCGCCGGGAGCTCGAAGAGGCGCGAAAGCTGGACCCGAACGACCGAATCATCAACAATCTCCTGGAAGAGCTGCGAGGCTGAAGGCCCCTTGGCCGGGAGGTCGCCCACGCTGCACCGGGGGCCTGGTTCGGATCTCGCCGGTCGGCACCGTATGGGATCGCAGCGCGTGACGGGTGGTCAGGTAAACGCATGGAGCACGTGATCGGGATCGACCTCGGGACGTTCAACTCGTGCGTCGCCGTGGTCGAGGGCTCCACGCCCGTCGTCATCGCCAACCGCGGTGGCTACAAGGTGACCCCTTCCATGGTGGCGATCACCGAGGCGGGGAAGCGTCTGGTCGGCCACATCGCGAAGCGGCAGGCGGTCACGAACGCGGAGAACACGGTCTACGCGGCTAAGCGCCTCATCGGCCGGAAGTGGGACAGTCCTCAGGTCAAGAACAGCCTCGAAACCTGCCCCTACCGGATCGTCGAGGGACCCCACGGGGACGTCCGGATTCAGCTTCGCGGAAAAATCTACAGCATCCCGGAGGTCAGCGCGATGATCCTCCAGGAGATGAAGATGATCGCCGAGGACTACCTCGGTTCCGAGGTGCAGAAGGCGGTCATCACGGTTCCCGCCTATTTCAACGATAACCAGCGGCAGGCGACGAAGGATGCCGGCGCCATCGCCGGGCTCGACGTCATCCGCATCATCAACGAGCCGACGGCGGGGGCCCTGGCCTACGGATTCGGCAAGAACATCGACCGGACCGTGGCCGTCTACGACCTCGGCGGCGGCACCTTCGACATCTCGATCTTGGAGATCTCGAGCTCCGGGGTGTTCAAGGTGATCAGCACCGCGGGGGACACCTTCCTCGGGGGCGAAGACTTCGACCAGCGGATCATCGACTGGCTGGTCCAGGGCTTCCGGGAAGAGCACGACATCGACCTCCGCCAGGACCGAATGGCCCTCCAGCGCTTGAAGGACGCAGCGGAAAAAGCGAAGTGCGAGCTGTCCAGCGTCGTCGAAACAGAGGTGAACCTCCCGTTCATCATCTCGAGCGCTCGCAACGAAGCCCTCCACCTCCAGCGGCTCCTCAGCCGCTCCCAGCTGGAAGAGCTGACCGCCGACCTGGTGGACAAGACCGTCGAGATCTGTCGCATGACCCTCGGGGAGGCGGACCTCGACAAAGAGGACATCGCCGACGTGATCCTGGTCGGCGGCATGACCCGGATGCCGCGGGTCCAGCAGGCGGTCGCCGATTTCTTCGAGCGGGAGCCCTGCAAGGGCGTCCACCCGGACGAGGTCGTGGCCCTCGGCGCGAGCATCCAGGGCTCGTCCTTGGTGGAGGAAGAAAGCACGATGGTGCTCCTCGACGTCACCCCCCACACCCTCGGGATCATGGTGGTGGGCGGCTACTTCGAAGAGCTCATCCCCCAGAACACGACGGTTCCCACCTCTCGCTCGAAGATCTTCACCACCGTGCGGGACCATCAGACCGCGGTGAAGATCCTCGTGCTCCAGGGCGAGTCCAACCGAGCGGAAGAGAACGAGCTCCTCGGCGAGTTCATCCTCACCGGCCTCCGGGACGCCAAGGCGGGCGAGGTCGAAGTCGAGGTCACCTTCGAGATCAACGCCGACGGCATCGTCAGCGTCCATGCGAAGGATCTCGATACGGGGAAGGAACAGTCCATCACGGTCACCGCGACCAGCGGTCTCACCCAGGATGAGATCGCCGAGATGGTCGAAGACGCGAAGGGCTTCGCGGTCGCCCGAAGGGCGGAAGAAGAGGCGGAGGGCACCAAGCAGGAAGCCGAGACCCTCATCGCCGACATCGAGCGGCTCTTCCCCCAGGTGGAACAGGTGGTCGCGGGTAGCGACTTCGGCCGGGACGCCATCGACAAGGCCCGGGCCGTGGTCGACCGGGCTCGGAGCCTGCTCGAACGAGGCGACTACGACGGGCTCCGGGAACAGCTCGATTCCCTCTCCCGAACCCAGCGCATGTTCAAGGGTGTCGTCGGACAGTCGGGCTAGCGTGTCTCCCCCCTCCCGGCGCCATGACGGTGGGCCGCGGCGCCCCCCCCGAGTCACCCTCGACTTCACCGGACCTCCTCTCCTGCTGCCCGGCGAAGATCCCCGCCCGGAGGACGCGGGCCCCCTCGATGCGACGCCCATGGACCCCGGGGGCGGCCGCGAGGCGCCGGGCTCCACCGCCCCTCAGGCCCTCGAGGGTGCCCGGGATGCCTGGGTCAGCGCTCGGGAGGCGCCTGCTCTCCGGGAGGACGACCCTGGAGCGACAGCGCCGGGCGGTTCCCGCCCATTCCCGGGGGGCTCCTCCGAGCCGGCCGGCGGCGCCGAGGCCGCGTCCTCCTCCCGCCCGCCGGGCCTCCGGGCCGTCCCGTCCCCGCGGCCGGCGCGCCCCAGCCAGCCGCCTGGACGCCGGGCGCCGTCGACGGACGCCCTGGACCTCGTCGACCGCTCCCAATCCGTGCCCCCGGAAGCCGACCTCGCCTCGGAGATGGCCGATCGCTACGCCCTCGGGGACTACACCGGCGCCCTGTCCATCGCCGAGCTCATCCTCGGGCAGCGCCCCGGGGACGAGACCGCCCTTCGCTACGCCGAGGGGAGCCGGCAGCGTCTGGCCCAGTTCTACACCTCGCGCCTCGGGCCCCTCGACCGCGTGCCCGACGTGGCCGTCCCGGATTCGGAGATCCGCTGGCTCGGGCTGGACCACCACGCGGCCTTTCTGCTCTCCCGGGTCGATGGCCACAGCACGGTGGAAGAGATCCTCCACGTGGTGCCGATGCCCCGCCTCGACGCCCTCAAGTCCCTGGTCGAGCTCCTCGACGACGCCGTCATCGTGCTCCGCGACCCCGCCTGACGCCGCCTGGGGTAGAGGTGACGCCCCCGCGGGGTCAGCTCGGGGCGTGCCGGGCGACGAGGTCCGCGACCCGGGGCATGGCCCCGATCACCTGTTTTTCCGCCATGCTCCGGAGGCGGTCGTAGGCGCCCTTGAGGACCTTGTTGTCGGAGCGAGCGGCCTTCTCGTCGGTGATGGCCAACAGCGCGTTGGCGGCTCGGGTGGCGTGGCTGCGGAAGAAGGAGGCGACCCCGGAGCCGGAGGCGAGGGCGTCCTGATACATGGGATCCAGGGCCCGGGCGAACTCCGGAAGGAGGTCGGCGACCACCTTGTCGAGGAAGCCCGGCCGCAGTCCCTTGACCGTTTTGTAGCCGGCCTTGATGGCGAGCCCGGTCACGCCTTTCTTTTCCGCCACCTCGGCCTCGATGACCCCGATGGCATCCCGGACCACCTGCGCCTTCACGTCGGGTTGGGTGAGCGCGTCCTCCAGGCTTGGCATGGCGCCGGAGCTAGCATCGGGGTCACGGTCCGGCAACGGGACGTCTTGCCCGGGCCGCTTGGCCTGGCTACGGTTGAGTCCTTCCGCGGGGTGGGAGACGGGCCGTCACATCGGACCCCGGGTCCCCGGCCCCGGCGGGGAGCGAAAGCCTCGTTGGACGAACCAGGTACGGAGTCTCTGGCGATCCTCGCCTGCGTCGCGCTCGGCGCGGCGGTCGCGTCGCTCCAGTCGGCGTTGCACGCCCTCGGCGAGGTCCGCCTGCGGGCGATGCGGGATGCCGGGGGGCCGGGCGCGAAGACCGCCGCCCGGGCCATCGAGGGGTTCTCCGTGCTCCAGGCGCGGCTTCTCACGCTCCGCGTGCTCGCCTTGACCACGGCGGCGAGCCTGGCCGCCCACCTCGGGCTGCGCTTCGACGGGGTCGGTGCGGCGGTCGCCGGCGGCGCCGTGGTCGCCTTCCTCTACGCGATGATCGCCCAGGTCACGAGCACCCTCGCGGAGCGCCGGGCCAGTCGCTGGGCCCTGGTGATGCTCCGGGCGATCCGGCCCCTCGAGCTCCTGGTGACCCCGATCGCGGCCCCGATGGCCTGGGCCGGCAGCGTCCTCGATCGGCTGATCCCCGCGCCCCCGGACGAGGGCGAGGACCGGGAGCGCCTCGCCTCCCTCGCCGTCGAGCACATGATCGACGAAGGGGAAGAGCAGGGGGCGATCACCGGGATGCATGCGGAGCTCCTCCGCAGCGTCCTGGAATTCCAGGACACGGTGGCCCGGGAGGTCATGGTGCCCCGGACCCACACCATCGGTCTCGAGATCGAGACGCCGATCGCCGACGTGCTGACGACGATCACCGAGGTCGGTCACTCCCGCTATCCGGTCTACCGGGAGCGGATCGACCAGGTCGAAGGCGTGCTCTACGCGAAGGACGTCTTCCGCCTGGTGCGGGAGCGGAGCCCGGACGACGACGCCCCGGCCCTGACCCTCGCCGACGTCATTCGCCGCCCCGTCTTCTTCGCCGCCGAAAAGCAGAAGATCGGCTCCCTGCTCCAGGAGATGCAGCGCCGTCGGGTGCACCTCGCGGTGGTCGTCGACGAATTCGGGGGAACGAGCGGCATCGTCACCCTAGAAGACATCCTCGAAGAGATCGTCGGCGAGATCCAGGACGAGCACGACGTCGATGAAGAGCCCGTGGTCGAACGGCTTCCGGATGGCCGGTACCTCGCCGACGCGACGGCCAGCGTCTACGACGTCCAGGACACGACGGGGCTGCCCCTCATCGACGACGACGACGACCATGGCTCCATCGGCGGCCTGGTGGTGGAGCTCGCCGGTCGCGTGCCCTCCGTCGGGGAGAGCGTGTTCGTCGGCCTCGTCGAGCTGGTCGTCCGGGCGGCGGACGAGCGCCACGTGAGCAAGGTCGAGATCGTCCCCCACGAGGGCGGGCAGGAAGAAGAGCCGGGCTCATCGCCCCAGGCCGCGGCCCAGTAGTCCCCCGGGAGCGACCCTCCTTAGAGGACCCTCTTAGCCGGGAGTGACGCCGCCGTCCCCGGCGTGCTCGCCGGCGAAGGCGATCCACCGCTGCTCGACCTCCGGGCCGTCGAAGCGGGGGGTCAGGATCGTATAGTGGGCGACCTCCCCCTCCGGCGCCTGTCCCACGGAGCCGACGTTCACCACCCGGACGCCGGCCACCACCCGGTCGAAGGGCACGTGGCTCGCTCCGCAGGCGACGACGTCCGCCGGGTCGCCGGCGAGGAGGGCGAGGAGCTCGTCGTCGTCCAGGTCGTGGGAGAGCTCGACGGTCGGGTCCGCGGGGGCGCCGTGCCGGACGAGGAGCTCCCCCCCGTCGATCAACGGCACCCGGATCTGTTCCGGCAGCCGGCGGAGGCGTTCGACCACCAGGTCGCCGATCGCCTGCCGGGTTTCCAGAAAGCGGGCGGCGGAGCGCTCCTGCTCCGGGCCCGACGGCTCGAGGGTCGCCGGGTCGATCCGGGCCAGGGCCTCGTCGGACAGCCCCCGCACGCAGCGGGCGCCCCGTTGCTGGAGGAGCTGCCAGGTCCCCAGGGGATCGTCGCCGCCGAGGAGGAGATCCCCGGCGACGAACAGATCCTGGAAGCCTCGGTCGGCGAGGTCGGCGAGGACGGCTTCGAGGGCGACCCGGTTCCCGTGGACGTCCGAGAGGATCGCCACCGGATGCTCCAGGGGGCTGCGGACGGGCGGAGCCATGGACACTACGGTAGTAGGCCTAGGGGATCCGCGCTGGCTCCAACCGGGGGAAAGTGGAGGCCCGTCGGGCGCCCGGGGTAGCCTCCCGGCCCGTCATGCGTCGGTCCCCCCGCCAGACCCCTCCCACACCCCGGCTCAAAGGGGGACCGCTTCGCGCCGGCCGAACCGCCCGGATCGTCCTCCGCCGGGGTCGCGCCCTCACGGAAGCGGGTCTCGACCGGCTCTTCGAG
>DAPKRP010000403.1:0-3113 GCA_031800515.1 Polyangiaceae bacterium LLY-WYZ-14_1
CGGGGGAGCTCTGGAGCTTCGGCACCCTGCTCGGGGCTCAGCCGAAGTTGATGCTCTACCGGGTCTCCCCCGGCGGGGTGATGGCCAAGCCGGAATCGGTGCCCCTCGATCGCCTGAGCTTCGTCCACGACTACGTCCTCACCCGGAAGTGGCGGATCTTCTTCCTGACCCCCGTCGCCTTCGACATCCCGAAGGCGCTCCTCGGGGTGAACACCCCGGTCGGGTCCATCTCTCAGGCGGAGGGCGCGCCGACCACCGTGCTGATGGTGCCCCGGGAAGGCGGACCGCCGGTCGTCGTCGAGACCGACCCGTGTTTCGTCTTCCACTTCGTCAGCGGCCACGAAGAGCGGGCCGAAAACGACGGGGCCGAAGAAGAGACCGGGCGGGTGATCGTCTACGGGCTCCGGATGGATAACTTCCCCGGGGGCAGCGTCGACCTGTCGAACCCCCGGGCCCTCGCCGGTCTGGAATACCCCCCGCCCCTGCTCACCCAATTCGTCCTCGATCCGATCCGGCGGACCGTCTCGGAAGAACGGCTGACGGAACGCCCCGCGGAGCTGCCCGTCATCCCGGAGAAGAGGGCGACCCACCCCCATCGCTTCACCTGGGCGACGGCGAAGGACGACGACACGCCGATGCCGGTCTACCGAGCGATCGTGAAGTTCGACCTCGTGACGGGACAAGAGCGGGTGAAGAACTTCGGGCTCGCCCTCCCGAGCGAGCCGCTGATGGTGCCCCGCCCCGGGGCGACGGAGGAGGACGACGGCTGGCTTCTCGTCATCGTCTACCAGGCGGCCGACCATCGCTCCGAGCTCCACGTCCTCGACGCCGGCAACCTCGACACGGTCTGTGTCGCCGAGCTCCCCCACCACGTGCCGCCGGGCTTCCACGGCAGCTTCGTCCACGCCGACGACGCCGGCTGAGCCACGCCGTCGGCGGCGAGCTCCGGGGCGCCGAGGTTCAGTGCCAGAAGCCGAGGCCGAGCCCGACGTTCACGTAGCCTCGCGCGATGTCGGCGGTGCCACCGACGGCGAAGGTGAAGGGGTCGAGCAATCCGAACAGGTCCCAGGTGAAGAGCCGGAGGTCGAAGCCCATGGTGCCGTGGAAGCGGGGCAGGGCGTCGTCCGCCCGGGCGGGCTCCAGGTAGGCGCCGAGGCGCAGCTTCAGCCAGTGGGGGACGACCTCGGCCTCGGCGCCGACCCGAGGGCTCACGGAGACCCGGCGGCCCGCCCGTCGGGCGGTCTGGCTGAGGAACCCGTCGAGGCTGACGGCGTCCTCGCTCCGGCCAACGATGAGCAGCTCGGCGCTCACAAGGAGATAGCGCCGCGGCAGGGCGGCGACGGCCGCCTTGCGCGCCTCCGACGTGCGCCGGCGAGCGTCGGCGAGGTCCCGGCGAAAGGCCCGGTCCTCCCAGGCGACCCGGGCGAGCTCGTCCTCCCAGAAGGCGATGCTCTCCGGCGGACGCTCGAGGAAGGGGCAGGAGCCGACGGCACCTTCCGGGTCGGGATGCCCCTCGGCCCGAAGCTCGGCGACGGATTGGGCCTGTCGGCGGAGACAGCGGTTGGCCTCTAGGGAACTCTGCAGCTCTCGTTTCGGATCCCGCTCCCGACGCCAGCGCCGATTGAGGGGTCGGGGGCCGAGCTGCCAGGCGGCGCCCAGCTGGAGCTCCCAGGGCCGGACGACCCGGTCCGGGACGGCGAAGTCGGCGACCCGGCGGACCCCGTCCGGGCCCAGCTGGGCATCGCCGGACTCGGGCCGGGCGGTGACCGGACCGCGGACCGCCGCCCCGAGGCGAAAGGGAAAGCGCTCCGGTCGAAACACGCCGCCGAGCTCGATGCCGGTGCCGAGGAGCTCGAAGAGGGTGTTGTCCCCGAGGACGACGTTGACCCGGGCGGTGCGCACGCCCAGGCCGACGACGAGCTGTCCGTCGGCGAAGCCGTGGGCGAGCCCGAAGCGTCCCGCGACGCTGGTCACCGTCTGCTGTCCCGCCTCCCCGGGGACCTCGAAGCTCTGAAAGAGCCCAAGCCCCCCCAGACCTGCGTTGCCGAGCTGAAGGCGGAGCCCCGCGGTCAGAAAGATCGCGCTCTCCGCGGGGAGGTCGCCGCCGTTGTTGAAGAAGTCGTCCTGGTCGAAGCTCCCGGGCCCGGCCAGGCCGAGCACGGGCTCGAGCTCGAACCAATCGAGAGAATGCACGGGTCGGGCCGCGTAGCCAGCGGGATTCCAGAGCACGCTCTCGAGGCCCTCGGCGACGGCGACGAAGGCGCCCCCCATGCCGATCGCCCGACCCGAGCCCTGGATCGGCCCCGGGA
Organism: Polyangiaceae bacterium LLY-WYZ-14_1; assembly: GCA_031800515.1. Classification (GTDB taxonomy): domain Bacteria; phylum Myxococcota_A; class Polyangia; order Polyangiales; family DAPKRP01; genus DAPKRP01. Next base: position 2,310 of record DAPKRP010000403.1, read on the forward strand.
CGAGCTCCACCGCGTAGTCGTTGTCGGCGATGGGCGGCGGCTCCTGCCCCCGCGCTCCGGCAGGCCGGGAGGCGCCGAACCCGATGAGCAGGACGAGCCCGGCGACGCGCCACCTCGTCCAGGATGAGGCGCCGGCGGAGGGGGTCGGCACCCTCCCCCCTACGGAGGTGACGACCACGGCTTGAGAACGCGGCCTTCCGGTCAGCTGGGGGTGACCACGGCGAGCACCTGGCCGGCTTCGACCTGATCCCCCGGGGCGACGGGCAGGGCTTCGACGGTGCCCGCCTCCGGGGCCGTGACCGCGTGCTCCATCTTCATCGCCTCGAGGACGAGCAGGACCTGGCCCGGGGTGACGGGGTCCCCGACGGCGGCCCGAAGGGCGACCACCTGGCCGGGCATCGGAGCGGTGAGGGCGCCCGCGGCGACCTCCGCCGTCGGATCCGGGAAGCGCGGGGCCTCCCGGAGGACGGTGACCTCTCCCCCGGGGCGGGTCTGGACGAAGACGCGGCCGTCGAGCTCCGGCGCCGCCCGGACCACCCGAGCCCGCCGGCGCACCCCCCGGAGCAGGTCGTCCACGGTGAGCTCGAGACCGGCCCCATCGGAAAAGGCGGAGACCCGCTGGACCTCGAAGGCGGTGGCGGTCTCCGGGTCGGGAGCTTCCCCGAGGTGGACCTCGCCGACGAGCCGCCCGTCCCGGCGGCGCTCGAAGGAGACGGAGGCGACGGCATCCGTCGGCGCGGCGGGCCCCCCGTCCCCGTCGACCCAGGACCGCACCTCCCGGCGCACGGGGTTGTTGCGAAAGCC
>DAPKRP010000404.1:0-8244 GCA_031800515.1 Polyangiaceae bacterium LLY-WYZ-14_1
CGGCGGTGGCGAGGAGACCCGCGACGAGGGGAAGGTCGTCGACGGTCACCGTGCCCACCTCGAGCTCGCCCGCCCCAGCTCCCCATAGCCCGAGGCCGACCAGGAGCCCCATCGGCAGCAGCACGGACGCAAACCGCTCTCGAAGGTCTCGGCGTTCGGTTCGGTGGAGCAGGTGGGAGAGGCGGGCCACCCCAGCGCGCAGGCGCTCCGCGAGCGCCCCCGGACCGACCCGCCGAGCGAAGGCGTCGACGACGATGGTGGCCGCCGGCTCCCAGTGCCTCCGGGTGGCGAGGAGCAGGCCCCCGACGGCCCAGGCCAGGGCCGCGATGCCCGTCTCCACGCGCAGGTGGTAGCCGAGGTGGAGGTGCACCGGGCCGCCGGCGATGATGGAGGCGGCGTCCGAGAACGCGGCGGACAGGGGGGAGAGCCAGAGGCCCCCGACGACGGTGAGGACCGCCAGGATCATCGGCGGGATGGTCATGGTCATCGGGAGCTCGTGTCCCGGTTCCCCGCCGTCGACGCCTCCCCGGAGGAGCCCGATGGCGAAGCGGCCGGCATAGGCGACGGTGAGCGCGGCGGCCGCCCCGGCCAGGAGCGGCAGGCCCGGGGCGGACGCGTGAATGGCCGCGGCGAACAACAGCTCGTCTTTGAAGAAGCCCGCCGTGAGCGGGAAGCCCGCGAGCCCGAGGGCGGCGACGACGGCGGCGAAGGCCACCCGGGGGTGACCTCGCAGCGCGCCCGCGGCCTCGTCCAGACGGTGGGCGCCCCGGGCGTGGGTCACGCAGCCGGCCACCATGAAGAGGGCGCACTTCGGCAGCCCGTGGGCGACCAGGAAGAACGGCACGCCGAAGGCCCCGTCGTCGCCGCCCAGGGCGAGCAGAACCACGGCGTATCCGTATTGAGCGATCGTCGAATAGGCCAGGATGGCCTTGAGCCCCTGCCGAGTGAGCGCCATGGCACCTCCGGCGAAGACCGAGGTGAAGCCGATCACCAGGAGCGCCGTCAGGGTCTCCGGGCTCGTTTCGATCAGGAAGCGGAGGCGGGCCAGGACGAAGACGCCGGCAGCGACGAGGGTCGCCGAGTGGAGGTAGGCGGAGATCGGAGTCGGCGCGACCATCGCCCGGGGCAGCCAGAAGTGGAGCGGCATCTGGGCGCTCTTGCCGATCACCCCGGCGGCGAGGCAGGCGACCGCCACGGTCGTCGGGGTGCGGCCGTCGGTCACCCGGGCCCGGAGGGCGGCGATGTCCATGCTGCCGAGGTCCTCCGCCACCATCAGCGCTCCGACCAGGAACAGGAGCGAGCTCCCCACGGTCACGACCAGGGCGACCATCGCCGAACGGTCCGACTCGGCGCGTCGTTCGAGACCGATGAGCAGGAACGATGCGACGGCGGTGAGCTCGAGGGCGACGAACAAGACCAGGAGGTCGCCGGCCGTCGCCAGCAGAACCATCGCCGCACCGAAGCCGAGCATCAGTCCGGTGAAGCGGATCTTCGTCCTCGACGGGACGCCGTATTCGGCGAGGCGTTCCGGCAGGTAGCCTGCCGCGTAGACCAGGATCGGGAGCAGCAGCGCCGTCGAGAACAGGGCGATGGGCCCGCCGAGGGGGTCGAAGGACCCGGTGAGACGGCTGTCGAAGGTGCTCAGCCAAGGGAAGTCGAAGGCCGCCCGTCGCGCCCAGAGCAGGGCGACGCCCACCGCGGCGAGGCTGCCCGCGAGCGCACCCCCCCAGGGCGCCCAGTCGTGTCCTGCCCCGGGGCGTTCTGCGTCAGGCGCGCGGACTCTGCTCGGGTCGTTCCGGGGCGCTCCCGGGTAGGCGCCTTGGGAATCGGGCTCGTCGGACACGGGCCGTGGCGTAGCACCCCACGTGCCACGGACTCCCTCATTCATCCCGGAGCCCGGGGTCGACGTCGGCCCAGCTCCAGCCCTGCCCGTGGATCAGCGCGCCCAAACGCTGCCGTCGCCGTCGGTCCCGTGCGCATTCCCGCGCCAGGCGTTCCTGGTCAACGCCCTTCCCCGGGGCGACCCGAGGGAGGTCCGGCTCATGCTCGTCGCTCCCCGTGTCGTCCATGGTTCCTAGGAAGCGGTCGAGGAGCGTGCTCCATTGTCGACGGACGGCCGGGGAGCACGGGGTCACATCCCGGGAAGCCGCTTCGAGTCTGAGCGCTTCGTCGAGCCGGGCGACGGCGACCGCCACGTTTTCCTCGGTTCGAGGATGGTGGAAGAAGTGGAGGACGGGGTAGGCCTGATGCTGCTGGTGGGTGGAGGCGAGGTCCGACAGGGCCGAGCCCACCGCTGTCTCGAGGCCGCTCTTCCCCTGTCCCGAGGCCGCTCTCACCATCTCCCGGGGAGAGCGACCCAGGGCGGTGATGCGGCTGGCGAGGGCCCGCTTGGCGACGGCGCTCTGCACCACGGGCATGAGGTATGTGATGACGAAGGTGACCAGCCCGAAACCGCTGAAGGACGCCACCGCCGTCAGCACCTGCCAAGGAACGGAGCGCCCCGGTGTGTAGTCCCCGACGCCGAGGGTGAAGACGGTGAATCCGACGTAGTAGATGCGCTCTGCCACCGACGCCTGGGCGTCGTCCGAGACACGCTGGACGGCTTCTGGAAAGGAAAGAAAGACCAGGGTCCACCCCAACCAGAGCAGCCCGATCCAGAGCAGCACGGTGAGCACCGCCAGGGCCACGCCCATCGCGCTCATCAGGCGGTGTCCGACCAGCCCCCGAAGGTGCGTCCGCCGCGCCACGTTCCAGAGCCGGCCGACGGCGACCCGGGTCGCCAACCCTCCGTGGCGGTGCATCGTCGTCCACACCACGTCGACGAACAAGACGATGAGGATCGCCGCCCCGAGCGCGCCGTAGATGGGGTGGAAGTCGGGCATGGGGTACTAGGCGCTCGGCCTCATCGGCCCGGGTGTTCGGCCAGGTAGCTGGACACGCGTTCGATCTCTACGGGTGTGAGGTCGTGGGCGCCGCGAACCACCGGGTCTTCTTGCCGTGCCCCGCCGCGGGCCGCGTCATTCCAGGCGTGAAGCTGCTGCCGCAGGTAGGGCGCGTACTGACCCCGGATGCGCGGGTAGATCGCCAGCTCGTCGTCGTCGGCGGTGGTCTCGGTGACCTCGGCGACCCCGTGGCAGGAGTCGCAGGGGGCAAGGCCCCGTTCCGGGATGCCTTCTCCTTCGGCGATCTTCCGGCCCCGGGCCCAACGCCCTTCGGGGCTCGGCTCCTTCCTCCCGGCCGGATTGGCCGGCTTCGCCGGTTGACGGCCGTAGTAGGCGGCCAGGTCATCGAGCTGTCCCTTCGACAATGGCTGCAGCTGGGCCTCCATGATCCCGCTGTGCCGCGTGCCTTCTTCAAAGGCGTGGAGAGAGCGGCGGAGGTACGCTTCCGAGAGCAAGCTGAGATTCGGAAAGGCGCCGCCCCGGTCGCCGGTGCCGTCCGCGCCGTGACACCGGGTGCACGCGGCGAGGGCCCGGGCGGTCGTCGGTGTGAGCTGCGGATCGCCGGCGACCAGCTCCCTGGCAGCCCGTTCCCGGTCGAGGCCCGCCAGCTTCCGGTATCGAGCTGGCTCCATCTCACGGATGCGACGCAGAAAGGACACGACGGACCAGGGCTCGTCCGGGCGCGAACCCTCCGGCCAGGAGGGCATCCCGGCGAACTTGAGTCCGTTGTGCACGACCCAGTGCAGCTCGACGTCGCGGCGATCGGCGACGACGGGCCCTCCGGCGAGGCTCGGGGGACGCGGCAGCATGTGCTCGGCGAAGGCGTCCCTCGGGACCCCGGGGGCGCCGTGGCAGGGCCGGCAGCCGTCGGCATAGTGGGCGGCTCCGCGAGCGATCATCGCTGGGGAGTCGAGGGAGAGCTCGGGAGGCGGTGTTCCGCTCGCGTGGACGCTCACCGACCGGCTTCTGGCGAAGGGAAGCAGGTCACGTACGAAGAACAGATGGCCCTTCCGCGCGTTCATGCTGAAGGCGCCGGAAGCGACGAACACGCCCCCTCCGACGATCAGGACGAGCACTAAGATGCCCGCGTAGCTAAGGGCCTTGGTGGCCAGGACCTGCCAGCGGAGGAAGCCCCGGCGTCCGGGCTCGTCGCCTTCTCGTCGTGAGACCATGGGCGGCGACCAGAGCAGGAAACGGGCCACGGGGTGTGGGCACGCCCGGGAAGGTCGTGTCCGACGAGGGCCGTCGTCGTCGGGGTGGGGCGTCCCGCGCCAAACGTGTCGAACACCCTCTCAGGCCGGGGCCGGCGGTTAGCGGCCTGCGAGGACTTCGAGCTTGTCCCGGTGGCGGTCCTGGACGGCCAGATAGTCGTCGGCGCCGAGTCCGAGGAGCTTGGCCACCTGGCGGAGGAGCTCCGTCTCGGAGAGGCGGATGGTGCCGTCGGCGGCGGCGATGTCCATCAGCACCTCGAGGAGCTCCACGCGGGCTTCTCGCTCCGTCCCTTCCTTGACCACCCGGGTGTGACCGTGGACGCCGACCCGCGCGAGGTCGGCGGTGGCGCGGTCGAGCAGCGCGCCGATGGCCCGGGCAGCTTCCGGCGGCAGGTCCTGGATATGGCCTAGGTAGCGACGGATCTGCTCCGCTTCCGCCGGGCTGTAATCCCGGTCGGCGTAGGCGACGCAGGCGAAGAGCCCAGCCACCGCCGCCACCACCCGGACCTCGGCTTCGTCCGCGTCCGCCATGTGCTGGCGCACGACGGCCAGGAGCTCTTCGCCGACGGTGGGGGCGGGGGTGGCCTCCGGGTTCCTACGAAAGAACATGGCGTCAGCCTACTCCATCGGCGCTTCCCGGGCCGGGGAAGCCGCGCCCCGCCGCAGGTCCCGGAACGAGGTCAGTCCCGGCGGTAGAGGGTCACGACGCAGGCGCCGCCCAGACCGAGGTTGTGCTGGAGGCCGATGCGGGCGCCCTCCACCTGCCGGGCCTCGGCCTGCCCCCGGAGCTGCCAGACGAGCTCCGTCGCTTGAGCGAGCCCCGTCGCGCCGAGGGGGTGGCCCTTCGACAGGAGCCCGCCGGACGGGTTGACGACGACCCGGCCGCCGTAGGTGTTGTCGTCGTCCCAGATGAAACCTTCAGCGCCACCCTCCGGGCACAGGCCCAAGGCCTCATAGGTGATGAGCTCGTTCGCGGTGAAGCAGTCGTGGAGCTCGACCACGTCGACGTCCTCCGGGCCGACGCCAGCCTGATCGTAGACCTTCGTCGCCGCGTTCCGGCTCATGTCGTAGCCGACCATCTTCATCATCGACTTCTCGTCGAAGCTCGACGGGTAGTCGGTGGTCATCGCCTGGGCGGCGATCCACACGGGCCGCTCGATGCCGTGCTTTTGGACGAAGGCGTCCGAGGCGAGCACCGCCGCGGCTGCGCCGCAGGTCGGCGGGCAGCACTGGTAGCGGGTCAAGGGGTCGAACACCTCCGGCGAGGCGAGGACCTCGTCGACGGTCAGGGGCTGGCGGAACAGCGCATAGGGGTTGTTCGCGGCGTGCTTCCGCGCCTTTTCGCTGATCTTGGCGAAGGTCTCGCGTTTCGTGCCGTGCTTCCAGCGGTACTCCCGGCCGGCGCCGCCGAACATCTGGGCCGCCGGGGGCGATGCGTCGAAGCCCTGGACGTCCATCATCACGCCGACGTGGCGTTCCATCGGGTTGGCCCGGTCGTCGTACTTCGAGGCGAGGGCACCCTTTTCCATCTTCTCGAAGCCCACCGCGAGGACGCAGTCGGCGAGGCCGCCGCCCACCGCCTGGGCGGCGAGCATGAGGGCGCTCGACCCGGTGGAGCAGTTGTTGTTGACGTTGAAGACGGGGATCCCGGTCAGGCCGACGCCATAGACCGCCCGCTGGCCGCAGGTGGAATCGCCGAAGACATAGCCGGCGTAGGCCTGCTCGACGGACCCGAAGGGCACCCCGGCGTCTCCGAGGGCGGCCTCCATCGCGCCCCGGGCCATCACGTCGTACTCGTCCGAGGCGCCGGGCTTCTGAAAGGGGACCATCCCGACGCCGATCACGTTGACTCGCTGCATGTTGCTTCGTCCTTTCATGTCCGGGTGACCCGGGTCAGGGGAGCACCCCCTCGAGGAAGGTGAGGCGGCGGGCGAGCCCGACGTCTCCGTCCACCCGGATCTTTCCCCGCTGGTAGAGGCCCTGCAGCGTGTCCTCCCCCCGGCCCAGGACGCCGAGGGTCTCCGCGCTCATGGCGAGGGTGACCGACGGGTCCTCGACCGGACCGTCGAGGACGACGGCCGGCGGCTGGGCGCCGAGCTGTAGGACCGCCGCCCCCTCCGGGTCGGTGACCGAGAGGGCGACCGTGGCCCCGCCGGCATCCGCGGCACGCTCCGGCCGCGCGGCGAGACGTTCGCCCACCGCGCGAAGGAAGGCCGAAAAGACCTCGCTGGGGGCGGCCGGGGCGACGGCCCCGTCGCCCGAATCGGCCACCGGTGCCTTCGCCCCGCTCCCGCCACGGGCCCCGGCGTCTCCGCCCGCTTCCGCCGCCGCCGCCACCTTGGCCAGAAAGGTGAGCTTCTGGCTGGCCATCACGTCGCCACCGATCTTCAGACGCCCGGAAAAATAGAGCTTCTGCGGGTCCGCCTGACCGCTCGTCATCGCGACGAAGTCTTCCTCGGTGAGCTCCAGCGTGCAGTCGGCGGCCTGGGCGGGGCCCGAGGCGACCTTCCCCGGGGCGTGCTTGAGGTCGAGGGTCCAGACCGACGCCGGGTCGCTCAGGCGCCATTCGTAGACCTTGCCCACCTGGTCGATGAGCTCCGGATGCGTCTCGAGGTATCGAGCCAGGGCGTCGAAGAAGCGGGCGCTCGGCGGGGCCGCGTCCTCGGAGCCGGTCTCGTCCCGCTCCCCCGTTCCCGGACCAGCCGCCGGCTTCGGCGCTTTTTCCGGTGGGGTCTCCCAGAAGCGCACGCCGCCGTTCGAGAGCACCACCTCGTCCCGTTCCTTCACCTTCGTCTGGAAGACGGCCGAGCCCTCGCCGGTCCGCCAGACCTCCGTCCGCAACGTCTCCCCGGGATAGACGACGCCGGAGAAGCGCCCTTCGATCTCCCGGACGAAACGCGGGTCCCCTCCCGGCGCCATCGCCCCCACCAGGTGCCGACCGGCGAACCCGAAGGTGCAGAGGCCGTGGAGGATCGGCCGCTCGAAGCCGAAGGCCTGGGCGAAGCCCGGGTCGGCGTGGAGCGGGTTCCAATCCCCGGACAGGCGGTAGAGGAGCGCCTGGTCCGGCCGGGTAGCCTCTTCGAACACCTCGTCCGGGTCTCGGTCCGGGGGGACATTCCGACGCTCCGTCGGGCCCCGGTCGCCTCCCCAGCCGCCGGCGCCCCGGACGAAGGTGGTGATCGTGTTGGTCATCAAGAGGTCGCCGTCTTCGTCCCGGCTCTCCACGTCGATGACCACCGTCGCTCCCTTCCCCTTGTCGAAGATGTCGGCGACCCGGGCCCGGTGGGTCAGCGTCGCCGCCTCGGGAAGCGGGCGTTCCAGGACGAGGCGCTGCTCCCCGTGGAGCACCCGGTCGAGCCCATAGTGGAGCCCGGGGGCTTGCTTGCCCTCCGCCAGGAAGTCGAAGAAGAGGCGCAGCGCCGGCACCACCCCAAAGGTGGGAAGCGGCCGGAAGCCCGGCCCGTGGCGCTCGTGAACGAGGGCGAGCTCCTTCGGGTCCATCGGGTCCCGGCCGGCGCCCACGCCGAGGGCGTAGAGGGCGAGGTCCCGGGCGTCGTAGGTCGAGGTCTGCTCCGGGTAGGTGAAGCCCAGGGCTTCGTCGACGTCGATGAGCTTGTTGCCGCCTCGGCTCGGCCCCCGCTGGACGTTCGACAGGATGGGCTGGGTCGCCTCGGCGATGTTCGTCGGGTGGGTCGCCGCCTCGTCGAAGGTGGTGATCTCGTCCCAGCGATCCCGGACATCCTCCGGCGCGATGGGGCGGCCGACCCGCCAGGTCTTCCCCGCCGCCCGCTCCCAGCGGAGCTGACCCATGAAGCCGCCACCGACCTCGAAAACGGCGCCCGTCGCCGGGCAGTCGGGATGGGCGAGCCAGGCGACCAGGGGGGAGACGACCTCCGGGGAGAGATGCTCCAGGATCTCCTTCGGCATGACCGTCTCGGTCATCCGGGAGGCGGCGATCGGCGCGATGGTGTTGACCTGGATCCCGTATTTCCGGCCTTCCAGGGCAAGGGTCTGGGCCAGGCCGTGGAGCCCGAGCTTCGCCATCGCGTAGTTGGCCTGGCCGAAGTTGCCGTAGAGGCCCGCCGCGGAGG
>DAPKRP010000405.1:0-1994 GCA_031800515.1 Polyangiaceae bacterium LLY-WYZ-14_1
CGAACCGCGCGGTGGGCATGGCGCCGGAGGACCTCGCCGGTGGGAGCGGTCCAGGTCGCCGGCGCCTGCCAGTCCGCCGGCGTCTCCGGCCGCAGACGGTTCGCCCGCAAGACCTCGTTCGACCGGCGGCAGTAGTCGCAGTTCGCCATCCGCTGCTGCGGCGTCACGTCCAGGGGGGCGCCGCAATGACTGCATTCGATCAGCACGTCGGTGGAACCTCCAGCTTCGGCCATGGGTACGGCGTCTTCCGGTAGCTACGAAGGCGGCGACGGACCCTTCCCCGGGCGCCTCGCTGCTACCGTTCCAACCATGGCGTTCAAGCGGCTTCTCAAGTTCCTCCATGAGATCGGCACGGTGGGTCTGATGGGGGCAGCGGCCTCCCAGCTCATCCTCTCCCACGCCGCCGAAGGGCGGGCCCCCGGGGCGTTCGCCGCCATGCGTCATGGGATCCTGCTGATCTCCGAATGGGTGCTCTTGCCCTCTTTGCTGATCGTCTTATCCAGCGGGCTCTTCGCGATGGCCGCCCACCGGGCCTACCAGAACGCCGGCTGGGCCTGGATCAAGGCGGCGCTCACGGTGCTGGTGCTCGAAGGCACCCTGTTGTCGGTCCAGGCGCCGGCGCAGACCGCCGTCCAGCTCGCCGACGAGGTCGCCGCCGGGGAGACCAGCCGCGCCCATCTGATCCCCCGGGTGGAACGCCACGAGCGCGGCGGATGCTGGGTCATCCTGTTCCTGTCGGTGGTGAACATCGCCCTCGCCGTCTGGCGGCCCAAGCTGCGTCGGCGCCGCCGCAGCGAGGCCGGCGCCCCCGAGTTGGCAGCGGGCGCGGGAAGGCCGCCGGACCGGGCGTCCCTCGCCACGAGCAGCCCCGCAGCGGTCCCCGATACCGGCGAATAGCTCGCTGCCTGAGCGCTCGGAGCGGTCCCTCCACCGGCTTGGGCCTGCTACACCGCGGCGACCATGCTGGACAAGGAGCTCTCCGAAGCCGCCCGCCTCGCCCGGGAGGCGGGCCGGATCATCCTCGACCTCTACGGCGACGACATCGCCGTGCAGTACAAGACCAAGTCGGATCCGGTGACCGAGGCGGACCGGAAGGCCAACGACTTCCTGGTCGCTGGCCTCAAGAAGGTCTTCCCCGATGACGGCATCGTCGCCGAAGAGCTCCCGGACGTCAGTGACGCCGCCCGCGGAGGGCGCGTCTGGTACGTCGACCCGCTGGACGGAACGAAGGAGTTCGTCGCCCGAAACGGCGAGTTCGCGGTGATGATCGGCCTGACCATCGACGCCGAGTCGGTGCTCGGCGTGGTCTACCAGCCCGTCGCCGACAAGCTCTACACCGGCGTGGTGGCGAGCCAGGAAGCCTTCGTCGAAACCGGGGGTCGGCGAGAACGCCTCCAGGTCAGCGACACGGCGGACCCCGCCGAGCTCACCTTGGTGGTGTCCCGCTCCCATCGGGGGGAGGCGACGGACCGGGTCGTCCAGGAGCTCGGCATCCGCCACGAGATGAAGAGCGGGTCCGTCGGCCTGAAGGTGGGGCTCCTCGCCGAGCGGAAGGCGGACCTCTACGTCCACCTGTCGGACAAGTCGTCCGCCTGGGACGCCTGCGGCCCGGAAGCCATCCTGCGGGCGGCTGGGGGCCGCTTCACCAAGCTCTCCGGCGACCCCTACCGCTATGCGTCGACGGACGTCCAGAACCACGGCGGCATCCTCGCCTGCAACGCCGCCGCCTACGAGGCCGTCCTGCCCGTCGTGCGGGCCGTCGCGAAGACCAAGGGCCTGGCGTGAACGGCGCCGGCGGCGTCGTCCCCGTCCAGTGCCCCTACTGCTTCGAATCCCTGGAGCTCTTCCTGGACCCGGAGACCCGGGGTGCCTTCGTCCAGGACTGCGACGTCTGCTGCCGGCCCTGGCAGGTCCAGGTCGACCGGGACGACGACGGGGAACCGTTCGTATCCGTCGACCGCGCCCAATAGCTCCGGGGGCGGGCCGCAGGGGTC
>DAPKRP010000406.1:0-2921 GCA_031800515.1 Polyangiaceae bacterium LLY-WYZ-14_1
GGCCGGCCCTCCCCCCTCCTCCCGACCGGCGACCCGACGCCCGCCGGCGACCAGCGCCCCCGGCCCCCGTCGGTCCACGGCCCCGAGCGCTCCCGGGCGCCGACGTACCGGGCCTCCCAGCCGACCCGGGCGCCGCCGCCGCCAGGGGCTCGACCCGGTGATGCGCTTCGTCCGAGGCTGTGCCATCGCCGCCTGGCTCATGCTGGTCGGCGTCCTCCTCCTGGTCGGCAAGGCGGAGCCCGAGCAGGAGACCGGATGGGAACGGGCCCACGGCCTGTCCGTGCGGACCACCTGGGACCCGGAATGGCTGGGCTACGCCTCGGCGCTGGCCGTCGTCACCCTGGTCGTCTGCCTCGCCGGGCTCCTCGCCAACACGCGGCGGCTCAAGCGTACGGGCGACCGTCTCGACCGTTCCCTGCTGTGGATCGGCGCTGCCACCGCCGCCGGCGCCGCCCTCTACCTCGCCGCCGGCTTAGGTCCTCCCCAAGGAAAAACGGCTCCCCCGGCCGCTGGATCCCGTAGGCTGCCCCCTCCGTGTCCGACGGATCTTTCCAGGAATCACGCCCCGACCGCTCATCGTCGGCCCCCATCCGTCGGGCCGCGCGGTGGGGCGTCGTGCTGGAGCGGGCCGGCGTCCTGGGGGTGGCCGCCTCCCTGGTGATAGGCGGGGCCGGCTGCGGCTCCCCCGGCGCCCCTGGCGACCCGGGAGCGGGGGCTCCCCTCGAGTCGGCCTCGACCTCCTCCGACGGGGAGTCGGATCCGTCGGGCCCGACGGGGGCCGGGCCGGCGATGGACTGCCCCGAGCGGGTGCCGGTCTGGCGGGAGGGCGAGGAGCGGGAGGCGCTCTGCCCTCAGGAGGCGTCGCGCCAGGGGCTGACCGTCCTCGACCTCGGAGACGCCTGGGTCCCGCGGCTCTTCCGGGCCGCCCCGGAGCTCGGCCCCCGGGGGCGCTCCTCCTACCGAGACCGCTACCTCGTCCACGCGGAGGAGCGACATCCCCCGGGCACCCCGCCCTGGCGCCGCCGCCGACCCCCTCCCCGATACCTCGAGGTCTACGGCATCTTCCCGACCTTCCGGGTGCTTCGCGGTCGCCTCCTCGACGAGGAGCGCCACACCTGCCACGCCGCGATCGACCGCCGGCCCCTCGAGCGCCTGCACGGGACCTTGCGCCCCTGGTCCGGCGGCGGGGTCGGCCGTCAGGCCCGGCGGGCCCGCTTCGTCCGCCGGGCCGAGACGGAGCTCGAGACGGTCCGCGCCGCGCGCGGGCTGGTCAGCATCGCCCAGCTCGCCGACGATCCCCGATACGGGGAACGGGTGGCTCGGCTCGAAGCGGCCCAGAAGCCGGTTCATGCGGTCCGAGCGCTCCAGGGCATCCTCCGCTGCGATGGCCTGACCGGCCGCGGGGAGATGCGGGACGGGGCCTTCGACCACCGCACCCTCTGGAACCTGCGCACCTGGCAGCAGAAGCACTTCGTCATCGGGCGAGGCGTCCTCGACGAGGATACCCGGGAGGCCCTGGCCCGGCCGAGCCGGGAGAACGACTTTCGCTCCGTCCTCCGGGCGCTCCGGGAGCGGGTGGTCGACGCCGCCGGCCTCCTGGCCGACGGCAGCGCGGCGGGCGGTCCGGGGACCGTCCTCGGCCGCCAGCTCGACCCGCCGGAGCTGCGGGTGACGGGGGAGCGACCGCCCCTGCCGGCGGGGGCCCCGGACCGGGTGAGCCCCGCCACCGAGGCGGCGGCCCGGGCCCTCGGTTGGACCGACCCGGAAGCCACCGCCCGCTGGCTCATCGAGCGCTTTCCGGAGGAAGGCCGGCCGCGCTTCCCGGTGGCCGTGCCCCTCGGGGCTCGAGCCCAGGCGCCCTTTCCCCCGGCGACCGGGGGCGGTGGCCCGGCCCTGCTGCCGGTGCGGGCCGAGATCGACCGGGGGGACGTCTGGTATCGGGCCCCCTTCTGGGAGGACGGTCGCCCCCGGGCCCGTCCGGTCCGGGTGAGCCGGCGTCCGACGCTCACCGTCTACGCGGGCGGCGCCTCGCCGGAGGGCGACCAGGCCCAGCCGCTCGTGCGCTGGTCGACCACCATCGGCGGCTGGCACCGGGAGATCGGACCGGAGGGCGAGGTCGGGCTCGCCTACAAGGAGTCCCCGGTCGGCCGCCGGGTGTGGCGGAACGTGCTGGCGGCGCCGACCTGGATGCCCCCTCCGGCGACCCCCGATGACGAGCTCTTCCGGGTCGGGGGCACCCTGGTAGGGCCCGGCTACGAGTCGGCCTACGGCCTGGTGATGCTCGAGCACAGTCGGGTCGAAGGCGGTTCCCTCGACGACGTGCTCTCCGGGCGTCTCCGGGAGGGGGACCAACCCCCGCCGGAGGAAGGCGGCGACGGCCGGGGTGTTCGGTTCGGGGACGAGGGGATCCGCACCCACGGCTCGGTCAGCTACCGGTCGATCCTGAGCGGGGAGAGCCACGGGTGCCACCGCCTCTTCAACCACCTCGCGGTGCGCCTCGGCGGCTGGTTGCTCGCCCATCGACCCCACCGTCGCCACGGACCTCAGGCGGCCCGCTACCGCCGCTTCCTGGCGGACCCGGAGGCGCCGGACGACCCGGAACGGGTGGTGGAGCTTCAGATCGACGTGCGGGGGGACCGCTTCGAGCTCACCCCGCCGGTCGAGGTCGCCGTGCTGGAGGGCCGCATCCGCGGCCGACCGCGCCGTCCCATCGAAGGGGTCCTCGCCCTTCCGGAGGACGAGGAGCCGGCGGAGGACACCGACCAGAACGAAGGCGACGCCGCGACCGAAGACGCCGACGAGGCGGAGGCCTCCGCTCCGGCCGCGGGCATCCAGGATGCCGACGCCCCGGAGGCCGACCCCGGGGCGCCCGGGGAGGCGCGCCCCAGACCTGCTACAAGCGCCGGTGATGGCCGGGTCGC
>DAPKRP010000407.1:0-4874 GCA_031800515.1 Polyangiaceae bacterium LLY-WYZ-14_1
CCGACCCCGCCCTCGACGCCCAGGTACACGAGCAGGCTCGACGGGCTCATCGTGACCCGCTGCCAGCGTGATTCGGACCACTGGCGGTGCTCCCGGGGGAGCAGGCGGCTTTCGACGTGGTGGTAGTCGGCGCTGGCGAGCACGGCGTCGGCCAGCACGGGACCGTCGCTGGTCCGCACGCCGACCGCGACCCCGTCGTCGACGAGTACCTCTTCGACCGGCGTGCTGAGCCGCAACCTCACGCCCCGCTCCCGAGCGACCTGGACCATGCCTTCGATGATCCGATGCATGCCCCCCTTCGGGTACCAGGTGCCGAGGGCCATGTCGGCGTAGCTCATCATGCTGTACATCGCGCTCGTCCGGTCCGCGGGCGCACCGAGAAAGAGCACCGGCCAGCTGACCAGTCGGACCAGGCGTGGGTCGTCGAAGAAACGCGCGGCGTAGCCTTCCATCGAGGTGAGCATCCGGAGCCGGGTCAGCTCGAGGACGAGGCGCGGGTCGAAGAACTCGAAGACGGAGAGGCTCGGCCGGTCGAGGTAGTCGGTCGTCGCTGTCTCGTAGATGTAGCGGGTCTCCTCGAGGAACCGGTCGAGGGCCGCCCCGGCGCCGGGCTCCCGCGCCTCGAAGAACGTCCGGAGGGCGTCGACGCCGGCGGGCACGTCCCAGGGCTCTGCCCCGGGCCAGACCACCCGGTAGGAGGGGTCGAGGCGCACGAGCTCGTAGAAGTCCGAGACCTCGTGGCCGAAGCGACGAAACCACCGATCGAACACGTCCGGCATCCAGTACCAGCTCGGCCCCATGTCGAAGCGGAAGCCCTCTTCTTCGAAGGCCCGGGCACGGCCGCCGGGCATCGCGTGCTTTTCGACCAGGGTCACATCGATGCCGGCGTCCGCCAGGTGGGTCGCCGCCGAGAGCCCGCTGAAGCCGGCGCCGATGACCACGGCCGAGCGCACCGGGCGCCGCCGGGGCCGGGGCGCTCGCACCCCGTCGAGGACGCTGCGCCCGAGGTCGAGACCGGCGGTCAGGGAAGAGGAGAGGGAGTCGGACCGGAAGGGAGCGCGCATGGCGCAGGCCTGGGGTCAGCCCCCGCGGACCACCAGCAGCGCCGAGCATCGTAGCCTCCCAATTACTAGGAGGGTGTCGAGGAATCCCTCCTAGCCGTCGACCACGCGGCTCCGCCAGATCCGGAAGGAGACGCGGCCCGCGTCGGGAAAACCGTCGCCGTCGCCGTCGGCGACGAAGACCACCCGCATGCGCCCGTCCGGGGCGACGAGGGGGTCCCGCCCCCGCAGGGGTCGGATGCCCGCTGGAACCGCCTCGCACCGTCCCTCGCCGGGCTGAAGGACGCAGGCGAAGGCCGGCTCCCCCCGGCCTTCCAACCACAGGCCGCCGACGACCCCTTCTTCCCCGGACACCAGCCGGCCCGACCGCCCTTGGGCGATGACCGGCAGCGTCCCGTCATCGTCGACTCGGCGAACCTCCGTGTCGAGGCCCCGGTCGACGAGGAGCCAATTTCTGCCAGCGCCGTCGATGACGACGTTCGGTGGGTTCAGGACCCCGTCCAGGGACGCCTCGAAGGTCGGGACGGTGGTCGCCGTGCCGATCCCCTGGATCCGTCCAAGGACCCCGGCGTCGGGGCCGCCTGCCCGCCGGATCCACACCCAGGGGAACCGCTCCCCGTCCGAGAAGCCGGGACCCGACGACCTGGCGAGACCCACCGGACGCCGGGTGAGGTCGTCGACCACCGACCGCGTCGTCGGCTCTTCCCCCGAGAGGTCGAGCAGGGCGCAGTTGGTCGGGTCCTCCGGGTCACGCCGGCAGGTGGCCAACAGGCTGGGGAGCGCTCGACCGAGCTCGACCTCGTCGACCTCCCGAAGGCGGGTCGCCAGGGTGACCGGCGGCCCGCCCCCCGCCGGTAGCTCCACCAGGGTGAGGTCGGCAGGGTCCCCTCGGGCGTGAAGGGCGACCCGCAGGCGGTCGTCGTCCAAGGACACGACGCGGAGCATCCGCTCCGGGAAGGTCCACTCGCCGAACACGCCCCCGGTGCGCCCGTCCAACCAGAGCACGCGGCTATTCCGGACGCCGGCGCCGGATTCGAGCATCACCACGAGCCCTCCGATCACGTCGAAGGAGCCAGCGAAGCCCGACGCGGGCACCAGCGTCGGCTCCGCCGGGTCGGCTCCGGCCGCCGCCAGGAACCACAGGTTCGAATCCGACGTTGCGATGAACCAGCCGCCCTCGGTTCGGAGGAGCACCCAACCGGATCCGTCGTCGGTGACGAGGACGTCCTTGCGCGTGAACCAGCCCGACCCGGGGAAAGGAGCGAGGGGCTCTTGGAACCGGTGGACCCCCGTCTCGTCGACCGTCACGACGGTAGACACGCAGGCGGGAGCCGACGGCTCCTCCGGGCACTCGAAGGCGGCCAGGGTGAGCCCGCCGCCGACCACCAGCTCGGGAAAGACCTCCTCGGGCATCCCCGAAGCCAGCTCCACGATGGATTCCTCGACGAAGGGAACGCCATCGCCGTCGAGGTCGACGGGGCCCGGCAGCCCGCAGCGGGAGGGCATCCCGGCATCCGCGCGTCCGGCGTCGTCCGTCGAGCCCCCATCCTCCGGCGGCCTCGCCTCACCCGGCGCGGCGTCTTCCGGCAAGGCCCGCGAGCCATCCGCTCCATCGAGGGCGCTTCGTCCGCAACCCGGCACCAGCGCGGAGGCGAGGACGCCACCGACCACCAGCATCGGAGCCCGCAGCGTAGGCACTGGCTAGTACCCCTGCCCGCAAGCTCGGGCAGGGAACCCGGCAAAGACCGGGCACAGGGGGCAAGGCGCGGCGACGAGGAAGGGCTGCACGCCCGTTCGAGAAGGCGCCACGGAGCGAGCGGCGTTCGGGACCGACGCGAAACCGGTTCGAACCTCTGGATGCAAGCCCACCGACGCAGAGTGTCGACGAAGCCGGAAAGAGGGTCAAAGGTCGGTGCGGCCGTCGAAGGCGCGGCCGAGGGTGACCTGATCGGTGAACTCGAGCTCGCCCCCGTGGGGGACGCCGCTCGCGATCCGGGAGACCCGGACCCCCCGGGGGCGGCAGGCCTGGGCGACGTAGAGGGCGGTGGCCTCCCCCTCGACGCTGAGGGGGGTGGCGACGATGACCTCCGAGACGCCCTCGGGCTCGATGCGGGCCAGGAGGGCGTCGAGGGGAAGGTCTTCCGGGCCGACGCCGTCGAGGGGCGCGAGCAGGGCATGGAGCACGTGGTAGCGGCCCCGGTAGGTGCCGCTCCGCTCGATGGCGGTCAGGTCCTGCACCCGGGCGACCACGCAGACGAGCCGCCCGTCCCGCCGCGGGTCCCGGCAGATGGCGCACTCTTCGTAGGCGCCGAAGTTCCCGCAGCGGACGCACCGCTGGATGCGGTCGTGAATGGACGACAGCGCCGCGCCGAGGGCGTCGGCATAGGACCGGTCTTGAGCGAGCACGTGGAAGGCGAGGCGGGTGGCGGTCCGCTCGCCGACCCCGGGGAGCCGCGCGAACAGCTCGACCAGTTCCTGAACCGGATCCTCGCCGCCGCTTCTCTGCACGCCGCGCCTGGGCCCCTCAGCCGATGCCGGGGATCTTCATCCCGCCGGTGATCTTTTCGAGCTCGCCGTCGACGAGCTCCTTCGACTTGGCGAGGGCGGCGTTCGCCGCCGCCACCACCAGGTCCTGCACCATCTCGAGATCCTCTTCCTGAAGCAGACCGGGGTCGATCTCGACGCGGACCAGCTCGCCCTTGCCGTTGGCCGTGGCCTTGACCTTGTCGTTGCCCGCGGAAGCCTCGACCTCTTCTCCTTCGAGCTCTTCCTTGCGCTTGTCGATCTTTCGCTGAAGGCGGCTCGCCTGCCGCATCAGCTCGTTCATCCCGCCGCGAAATTGCATGGTGTCGTCGTCCTGGTTCCCTGGGTGGTTCGGCCCGACCGCCCGCCGACCCGACGTCCTTCGGACCGGCGGCGGGGAGGCTCAATCGAGGTCGAGGCGCACCTCGACCCGTTCCGCGGCTTCCGGGAAGACCCGCATCGCCGCCTGCACTGCAGGGTGGGCCAGCGCTTTCTGCCGCGCCGCCTCCTCCCGTTCCCGGCGACGTCGCGCCTCGAGCTCGGCGACGGTCCGGGCTTCCCCGGCGGGCTCCGCTTCCTGGGTGTCCGGCGCGGGCGCGCCGGAGGAGGCGTCGTTGGCCCGGGGCCGGGGCCCGCCGTGGGCGACGGGCGGAGGTGGGGTTCCGGGGCGTGGGTGCCGCCCGTCCGACGGCGTGGCGCCGGCGGCGGATCGACCGCTCGGGGCGGACCAGGTGACCCGCACCGACGGTTCCTGACCCAGGACCCCGGCGGCCGCCTGAGCGAGGGCCTCCCGGGCATCCCGGTTGTCCGCCTGGTGGCCGAAGAACGAGCCCTTGTGGAAGGCGATGGTGATCGCCTCGGGCTCGACCTGGACCGGCTCCCCGCGTTCGAGGACGGCGCCGAGGGCGGGGTGGGATTCGCGCACCCGGTCGACGATGCGTTCCCAGCGGGCCATCCGGGCACCGGTCAGGCCGGGCGCGACGGCATCCGAGGCAGGCGCCGGGGCGGGCGCAGCGGCAGCCGGGGCAGCCGTCGGGGCCACTCCCGCCTCCGCGGCGACATCCGAGGCGGGCGCCGGGTCGCTTCCCGGGGGCGTCGGGCCACCGGAGGCGGGCGGCGGGCGAGCGGTTCCCGCCGGCGGAATGCTACCCGAGGCGGGGGCGGGGGCCGAGTAAGCCCGCGGCGGTTCCCGCCGAGGCGACTCCCCGCGTGCCGATGGTGGGGCCGCGGCCGGAGGCGCAGACCGCCCCGGGGACCGCCGCGGCGGGGCGCTCCGGGAACGGCTGGCGC
>DAPKRP010000408.1:0-6281 GCA_031800515.1 Polyangiaceae bacterium LLY-WYZ-14_1
CCTCCGGGGCGTCGGGGAAGGGGTCATCCGCGGCCCCCATCGTCGTCGGTGGCCGCGCCGTCGTCGTCATTGTCGTCGTCGTCGCCGTCGTCCGACCCCGGCGCCCCGTCCCGAGCCTCTCCTCCCGGCGCCGTCCTTCGCACCACCCCCTCGATGGGGGCCGGCAGCGGCAGGCGTTCACCCTCGACCAGGGCGATGCCCGTCTCCCGGAGGGGCGGATGGGCGATGTCGTTCAGCCGGGTCAGGGCCTCCCGCAGCTCCGCGGTCCAGCGGTTGTAGATCCGCAGCGCCACCGCCTTCGCATAGCCCCCTTCGTAGGCCTCGAGCGCCCGTTCTTCGATCGGGATCACGTACATCGCGAGCTCGTCGAAGTAGACCTGCTCTTCTTCCTCGGTGAGCCCCTCGGGAACGGGCGCCTCCCGAAGGGCCTCGGCGAACAGCTCGTAGCTACGCCCGATCTTGAAGAGGGCCGCGGTGACCCACTCGCTCACCTCGAACTCGACCACCTCCGCCAGCACCCGGGCGGCCCGGGCGAGCAGCTGGCTCTTTTCCTCGAGGCGGCGGCGAAGCCCCGCCGGGTCCCCGGCGATGGAGACCGCCTCGTAGTCCCGAAGGACTGCCTCCGCCTGAAGAAAGCGGGCCTGGGCGGCGAAATAGAGGCCCTCTTCGAGGCGCCGGTAGTTCCGCTTGCCCAGGCGGACCGCCTCCGAGAGCGCCCGGTCGGCGGCCCGGGCGTCCCCCTCGCCGGCGAGCACCTGTCCGAGCCGGGTGAGCGCCTCGACCTTCCGATCGAGGTCCCGGGTCGCCCGGATGTAGCGACGATACAGGCGGGCCGCTTCCCCGGACCGCCCGGCGGCCTCTTCCGCCCGGGCGGTGAGGAAGACGACGTCATCCGCCGCCTCGTGCCGGGAATGGCGGTCGAGAAAGCGCTCTCCGTTGGTCACCGCCTCGTCGTGGTCGCCGGTGGTCACCCGCAGCAGGGTCGCGTTGTAGAGGGCGTCGGCGCGCTTCGGAGCGTCCGGGAAGTCCTGGGCGTAGGTCTCGTACCAGCGGGCGGCGTCGTCGAACTGGGCGATGGACTCGTACATCTGGGCGGCGGCCCAGGCACCGTCGGCCCCGACCTCGCTGCCCCGGTGGCGTTCGACGAGCTTGCCGTAGGCTTCCTCGGCGCCGGCGAGGTCCCCGTCCCGTTGCCGCTCGAGGCCGGCGTTGAAAAAGGCCTGCGGCGCGCGCTCGTCCGCCGGGAACTCGTCCGCCGCCCGGAGGTAGGCCTCCGCCGCCTTCCCGTGTTCCCCGCGTTCGGCGAGCTGCTCCCCGGTCTTGAAGACCGCCTGCAGGATCAGGCCGTCGAGGCGCCGCTGCTCGTCCGGCGCGGCGAAGGCCGGGGTCTCCTTGAGGCGCCGGGCCCAGGTTTCGATGTTTCCCCAGTCCTGCGCCTGATTGAAGCTGTCGAGGACGAGCTCCCCGGCGGTCTCCGCGTAGGGGCTCGCCGGGAACCGTTCGATCAGCTGACCGAAGAGACGCACCGCCGGGTCGAACACGCGCCGGTCGTAGTAGAGCTTTCCCTGGCGGAAGAGGATCTCCGGCAGGTCCGGGTCCTCCGGGAAGAGCTCGACGTAGAGGCCCAGGGCAGCGGCGAGCTTGCGGTCGTTCTCCGTCTCGCCGCAGACCGGCGGACCGGCCCCATCCACCGGGCCCGCATCGGCTGGGTCTCCTTCGCGGGTGGTCTCGGCCCCGTCCCGGGACCCCGCCGCCGAGACGCCGGCCCCGGAGGCTTCGGGCTGAACGCAGCCCTCCCCGGCCCCCTGCTCCCGGACCTCTTCGAAGGCGCCGACGGCGTTGTAGAGGGCGTCCCGGGTGAGCTCCCCCTCCGGATTCATCCGCGCCGCGGCGAGGTAGGCGTCCCCCGCTTCGGCCCAGCGCTCGAGCCGGTGGAAGAAGATCTCCGCCCGGTAGAACTGGAGGGTATAGGCGGGGGGCCGGTCCTCGTAGTGGTCGAGGTAGACCCCATAGAGCGCCGCCGCCTGTTCGAAGCGGTCCCGCCGGTCGTCCCGCTGCCCCTCTTCGTGCCAGCGCAGGGCGCGACGGCGCAGGCTGCGCTCCCCGAGGCGCGCGGCGGCCTCGACCCGCTGGGGATCCCCCTGCTGGCTGGCCCAGGTGGAGCCCGCCCCGTAGCGCTCCGCCAGCCCGGCGAGGGCCGCGATGGTCCGCTCCGGGTCGTCCAGGGCGGCCCAGCCGTCCGCGACCTGCCGTTGGTAGCTCGGCGCCTCCGGGTGGCTGGGGTCCATCTCGAGGAGGAGCTCGTAGGCTTCGATGCCCCGTTCCCAGCGGGACTGACCGTAGAAGGTCTCGCTTAGCCGGCCGAGCACCCGGTAGGCGTAGCGCTCCCCGCCGATGTCCCCGAGGAAGGCGAAGACGTCCCGGGCGGTGTTGGATTCGTCTTCGACGAACACCTGGATCAGATAGTCGAGCGCCTCGTCCTCGAGCTCCTGGAGCCGCCGGCGACGCTCGACGCTGATCCCCTGGGTCTCCCGGGCCAGGTCGAGCACCCGTCGAAAGCGGACCGCCGCCTCCTCCGTCCGTCCGAGGCGCCAGAGACACCAGGCGCCCTTGAACAGGGCGATGTCGAAAAACGCCGTCTCCGGGTAGGCCAGCACCTGGTCGTAGCGGGCGAGGGCGGCTTCCCAGTCCGCCCGCTCCCCGAAGGCGTCCTCGGCGAGAGCGAAATGGGCGTCGGGGACGAAGCGGCTGTCCGAATGCTCGTCGAGGATGCGCCGGTAGAGCGCCAGGGCCTGATCCTTCCGGCTCGCCTCGAGGAGGGCGTAGGCCTTCATGTAGAGCACCAGGTCCGTCCGGCGAAAGCCCGGGTGCCGGTCGAGGATCCGATCGTAGAGGGCGATCGGGACCGTGTAGTCCGGGGTCGGCGGCGGGCCTCGCCGGTCGTCCGGAGCCCCCTGCCAACGCCCGAAGGCCGCCAGGTAGACCCCCCGGGCTTCCTCCCATCGGAGCTCGGCGAGCCGGAGGAGCGCGTCGGGCATCTCGTCCGTCTCCTCCGGCTCCTCGGCGACGAAGGCCTCGAGGAGGGCGATGGCCTGCTCCCGGCGAGCGACCACCAGCCGCTCCCGCTCGACGAGCATGCGGGCTAGGGTCTCGTCCCGGTGCGCGGTGGCCGCCTCGCCGAGGACGTCCGGCCGCTCCTCCAGATAGAGCCGGGCCTCGAGGTTCTCCGGGAGCGCCGGGGCGTCCCGGGCGTCCCCCGGGGCGGGCTCCGAGGGGTCCTCGGCCGGATCGCGAAGGTCCACGCTGCGCTCGGCGGCGGTCTCGAGGGCGGGGGCGTCGTCGTCCCCGGGGCGGGGGTCGACCGCCTCCCCGGCGGCGTCCGACGGAAGCGCGACGGAGCCCCCGACGACCGCCGCGGCGAGGAGGAGCGTCCCGGCCCGGATCACGGCGCCCCCGGCGGGGACGGCGCGGCGGCGGGCTCATCCGGAGATCCCGGCCGGGACTCGTCGAACTCGTCCGCCCAGGCCTCGCCGTCGTAGGGCCAGTATTCCTCGTCGTCCCGGAGCAGGCCCTGCATCGACAGGGGGTCGAAGAGCTCCGGCGGGAAGCGGCCGGCGGCCAGGCTTTCCACCTGGATCTCGATGCGGCGCTTGCTGCCCATGACCGCGTCGATGCGGCCGATCCGAGCCTTTCGGAGATTCTCGGCGAGCCGGCTGCGGAGGCGCCGGAGGGTCTCGGCGGCCACCTCCCCGGTGGCGCGAACCAGCGCGGCTCGGATCTCCGCCGCCCGCGGGGGGAGGGCGAGGGCCGCCGCCGCATCCTGCCGCAGCAGCGCGTCGAGGCGGGAGCGGGGCCCGGCGTCGCCGTCGTTCCCCGGCGCGGCCTCGGCGACGCCCGGCGGCTCGCCCGCGCTCCCGGAGGCGACGGCGGCGCGAAGGCGCGCCTCCAGGCTGGCGAGGCGGCGGCTCGCCCGGGCGAGCTCGTCGTCGAGGGCATCGAGGCGGGCCGAGCCGACCCCGCCGGCGGTGGCCGCCCGCCGCAGGGCGTCGAGCTGCCCCGTCGTCGCGCGCACCAGCGCCTGCCCCTGGGCGAGGCGGCGGGCGAGGGCGGTCCCTTCCCCCCGGTCGCCGGCGCCGTTGTCGTCCTCGTCCCCCGCCGCCGCGCGCGGTGCCTCCTCGCCGGCGAGGCGGCCTCGGATCGCCTCGAGCGCCACACCCAGGCGCCCCGCCCGTGCGACCTCGGCGTCCAGGGTGCGGAGGTCCCGGTGGAGCTGGAGGAACTCCCCGTCGACCCGGAGCAGGGCGAGGACCAGGCGGAGCGGGTCGCCGCCGCCGGCGGTCACGCCTGCCCGGGCCGTCGGAGCATTTCCCGGGACGGCCGCGTCGGCTTCTCCCGGGGTCACCCGTTCCGGCTGCCGGGCGGCGGCGAGCTGGGCCCGGCGTCGTTCCGCCCGGGCCGCCCGCTCCCGAGCCGCCGCCGCGAGGAGCAGGTCGGCGAGCTCCTCCTTGCGGGCGGGGCTCGCGAGGATCCGGTCGACCTCGGCGAGGACCGGTCGGAAGGTGGTCTCGACGTCGACGAAAAGGCGCCTCGCCGGTTCGAACTCGCAGCGGGCGAGGTGAACGTATCCCCGCAGGAGCTTGGCCTCGTCGACGAAGGGGGAGGCGGGGAACCGGGTGCCGAGCTGGTCCAGCAGGTCGAGGGCGGTGTCGTGGTCGTCCCCCTCGTACATCGCCCAGGCGGCCTCGAAGAGGGCTTCGGCGACCCGCTCCGAGTCGTTCGGCACCTGAAAGTAGTAATAGAACGCGTCGTCGGGCCGCCGGCCCTCGTGGGCGACCCGCCCCAGGGCGATCCAGGCCAGGTCTCGGACCTCGAAGTGGCGGTCGTCGACGAAGAAGGTGAAGCGGTCCGTATCGTCGATCTCCGCCACCTGGCAGAAGCGCGCCTCGGCCGCGGGGAGGTCTCCGCTTCGCACCTCCAGCACCCCGAGGAGATACGAGGCGGCGGCGTGAAAGCGGCTCCGCCGGGTCACGGCGCCCAGGGCCTGCCGGGCGGCGGTCGGGTCCCCTGCCTCGTAGGCGGCGCGCCCCCGGAGATACCGGAGCTCGTTGGCGGCGTCCTCCGGCAGGAGCTCCGCCGGGACCCGCCCCTCGAGCCAGGCGACGGCGGCGGCGAGGTCCCCCGCGGCGAGGACGACGTCGACCGCCCGGCGGTAGGCGGGGGCGAACCAACGGTCCTCGGGGCCCCGGTCGAGAATGCGTCCGAGCACCCGGCGCGCGCTGGGCAGCGCGCCGAGGGCTTCGAGGGAGCCGGCCAGGGCGAGCTCGGCGTGGCGGAACTCGTCATCTTCGGCGAAGTCGGCGTAGCGAGGACCTTCGGTGACCTCGCCGAGGACGGCGACGGCCTCCGCGTGGCGCCCGTCGTCGGCCAGCGCCTCGCCCCGGGCGACCAGCCGGCGCAGCTCCCGAAGGCTGCCGCCCCGGGCCCGAAGGAGTCGGGCCTCCGCCATCGCCCGATAGTAGGCGCTCAGGGTGGGTGCTTCCGACGGGGGCGCGGCGGTCCCAGCCGGGGGCGCCGCCGTCGCCTCGTCCTCCCCGCCCCCGACCGCCCCGGCGGGCGGCTGGGCGGTCACCGGCGAGGCGGTCAGCGCGCAGCCGGCAAGCCACCCGACGATCCGGGCGCCCCGCCCGGGCCGCCCCCGGATCGCCCTGCGCCGGATCATCCCGAATCGCCCTCCCCAGCGTCGTCGTCGTCGTCGCCGGCGGCCCGGGCGAGGGAGCGGCGGCGGATCTCGAGGCGGGTTCGGAGCCCGACCCGACCCCCGTCCTCGTCCTCCGGGCGCTTGTCCGCCAGGTCGGACTCGGTCTCGAGGCGGACGACCAGGTCGGTGAGACGGCCCGGGACGACCTCGAAGCGGAAGGTCTCGACGCGCTCGTAGCGGAGCTCCCGGTCCCGCCGGTCCCGGTGGGTCACCTCGACCCGCAACAGGTGGGGTCCCGGGGCGGCGAAGCCGGTGAAGGCCTCGACCCGGTCCCCGTCGAGCCCTGCCCCGCCGGACGCCTCCCCGGAGGTCTCGAAGACCGGGTCGTCGTCCAGGTAGAGCGCCAGCCGCTCGAGGGCCAACCCGCCCCGGGGGCGGTCCGCGACCCGGACCCGGAGCCGCGTTCGGAAGAGCTGGCGACCGAGGGCCTCGATCCGGCCTCGGGTCGTCACCAGGTCGTCGAGGACCGCCGCGAGCTCCGTCAGCAGGGGGCCGAGGTCGGCGTCGGGCAAGGGCGCGGCCC
>DAPKRP010000409.1:0-3736 GCA_031800515.1 Polyangiaceae bacterium LLY-WYZ-14_1
GGAACCTCGTCCTCAACGAGCCGCGCGGCGGCGTCTTCCGCCACGTCAACCTCCTGGTGCCGCCGAAGCGGGCGGAGGCGTGCTCGGCGACGATGAGAACCCTGGGCAGGGGGGCGGGGGACGGGGTCACCGGGATGGCTCGGGGGGACACGGGCGGCTCTCGAGGACAGGGACGCTACACGAATCCGGTGACACCGCAACCATGCTTCGGTGACGGACGGAGAAAAGGGGCAGGCCCGTGCTCCGAAGAGCCGAGCCTGCCCCTAAAAGGGCGGGGAGGGCCCCCGCTAATCGATTCGACGGAACCGCGGGTCCCCTCAGGGAGCGGTCGGCGGAACGAAGTCGGCGATGACGCTCAGGTTCTGGACCCGCCGGTCTTCCGCCGGGGGCGTCTCGGCGATGTCGAAGGCGTCATTCGGGTCGGGGAAGAACGCCAGGAAGTACTCCGCCAGGGCGTCCTGCTCGCCGCCGGTGCCGCTGAAGCTCGACTGGAAGCCCGGGTCGCAGTTGGTGAGGACCGGGAAGTCGGGCAGGTCGTCATCCTCCACGTCCGGGTCACCGAAGCCGACGCCAGGGTAGATCTGCCGCCGGTTCGGGTTCTCGAGGAGGGCGAAGGGGTAGCTGTCGCCGCCGTTGGCGAGGAAGTTCAGGGTGACCAGGGTGAAGGTGTCCGTCGCCGCGGCCTGTTCCACGCCATCCGTGTAGAGGGCGGTGTCCGGGATGTTGTCGGCGTTGGTGTCGACCCACAGGTCCCTGACCCGGGTGCCGGGGGTCGTGATCCCGACGATGACGTCTTCGTCGTCGATCTCGTCGATGTCGAGCACCTGCGCGGTGCCCGCCGGGTCGAAGCCGAACCAGATGCCCCCCACCTGGGGGAACTGCCCCGGGGTCGCCCCCGGGGCGGTCGCGGCCACCGCGTGCTCGAGGAGCGTCTTGAGCTCCCGGCCGGTCACGTCGAGGATGACGGCCCCGTTGTCGAAGCGGAGCGTCCCCCGGAGCTGCCCTTCGCTCACGTCCCCCGGGTCGACGTCGAGACCGTCGTTGAAGGGCGGGAAGAGCTCGGTTTCCGTGCCGGTGACGACGACGTTGCCGATCTCGGCGCGGATGCCGCCGCCGTTCTTCAGGGCGAGGACGTTGGTGAGCTCGTCGCAGCGTTCCGAATACCACTTGAGGGAGTCGGCGGTCAGGTTTCCGAGGTTGGTCTCTTCGGTGCGCACGACCCCGCGGCGTCCTTCCAGGAAGACGTCCGTGTGGCCGATGACGTTCTCGAACTGGGTGGTGATCACGGCCTGGAGGGCGTCGCGCACGGTGACGACCTCGGTGATGGGGAAGCCCCCGACGCGCACGGTGGTGGCGGCGGTCGCGGGATAGGCGCCGCTCACCTCTTCGTCGACGCTGCCCGGAATGACCAGGCCGTCCTCGTCGAAGGACACGACGAGCCGACCGAGGTACTTGTAGTCACCGTCGACGTTGACGATGAGCGTCGGGTTGCCGTCGGCATCGGTGGCCTGGAAGGGGTAGGGCTCGTCGAAGGCGTCGTCCCCCGGGTAGAGCACGTCCGTCGCGTCGCCCATCCGCGTGTTCGAGCCGCCGGCGACGATGATGTCGACGTCGGTGAGCTCTTCCGCCAGGGACTTCTCCAGGGCGAGCTGCTGCAGGTGGGCGAGGACGACGATCTTGTCGATGCCCTCGGCGACCAGGGCGTCGATGGCCGGCTGCACCGCGTCCGCGAGCTCGCCGATGTTGGTGGTGCTGCCGGAGACGGTCAGCGCGCCCGTCGTGGTGATGCTGGGAAGCTGCGGGGTCGACACGCCGACCAGACCGATTCGCTCGGACCCGATCCGGTAGACGGCGCTTCCCGCGACCTGGCCGCCGAGCTCCCGCACCGGGGAGCCGTCCTGGCCGGTGCGCTCCGACAGGTCTTCGTCGCCGCTGAAATCGACGTTCGCGGCCAGGTAGGGGAAGCGGGTGCCGGGGAAGGTCGTCCCGCCCCGAGATTCGGAGGAGAGGGCGTCGGCGAACTCCCCGGGCCCCTGGTCGAGGTCGTGGTTGCCGAGGGCGGAGGCGACGACGCCGAAGCGATTCATGAAGAAGTGGTCGACGTGCCCCGGCTCGTTGCTGCCGGTGAGGGACCGGACGCTGTTGTTTTCCGCGGCGAACCAGCGGGGGCCCGGGATCAGGTTGTCGCCGGAGGACACCACCATGGTCTGGGAGGCGAGCTCCGCGTCGTTCCGGAAGCCGTCGACGAGGGCCGAGAACTCGTCGACGTTGCCCAGGGCCGTCGCCTCGTTGCCGTCGACGTCGGCGAAGTGGAGCAGCTGCAGGGTGAACACGGAGTCCCGGTCGCAGAGGAAGCTCGTGTCGTCGATCTCCCCGTCGTCGAGCATCCCGTCGCCGTCGTCGTCGACGCCGCTGTCGATCCGGGTGCCGCCGAACTCGCAGTCGTCCCCAGGTTCGATATCCGTCTGGCGCACCAGGGCGTTCCGGCCGTCGTCCCCGTCCATCCCCGGGTCGCCGTCGTCACCGGGCGGCCCCTGCTCGCCCCGGTCGCCGTCCATGCCATCCGTGCCATCCATGCCCGGCGCTCCGTCTTCCCCGTCTTCCGCGCAACCGGCGGCGACGAGCCCCAGGGCGACAAGCCCAATCCATCCATACCTATGAAGTTCCATCACCCTTGCATCTCCTGCTCTCGGGTTGTCGACGGGCGGGTCCAGGAGGCCTCCAGGACGAGAGTCGCCCGCGCGGCGGATGGTCTTCAGGCCGAGTAAGGCATTCCGGTGACCCGCGGATGACAGGTCGATAGAAATACGGATACCCGCCCGCAGCTCGGTCCGGATATCAGGCGTCGATCGAGAGGCGCACCCGGCAGGGCCGCCGACCGCCGCCGGCGGTCCCGGGACGGCGTGGTAGCGTCGCCGCCATGGAACACGGCTTCATCCAGGTCCCCACCCCCGAGAACGAGCCGGTGCGCGGGTACGCCCCGGGTAGCCCGGAGCGGGCCGAGCTCGAACGGGCCCTCGAGACCGTCGCCGCCGAGCGGCCGACCATCCCGGTGCGGGTCGGCGGGGACAAGGTCGAGACCGGGGACACCTTCGAGGTCACCGCTCCCCACGACAAGGGCCACGTCCTCGGGGTCCTCCACCAGGCGCGGAAAGAAGACGTCGGTCGGGCGATCGACGGGGCGATGGCCGTCGCCCCGGCCTGGCGGGAGATGTCCTTCACGGACCGAGCGGCGATCTTCCTGAAGGCCGCGGAGCTCCTCGCCGGACCCTGGCGGGCCCGGATCAACGCCGCCTGCATGCTCGGGCAGTCGAAGACGGCCCACCAGTCGGAGATCGATGCCGCCTGCGAGCTCATCGACTTCTGGCGCTTCAACGTCGCCTACGCGGCCCAGATCTACTCGGTCCAGCCCCGGAGCATCCCCCGGACGGCGGAGTGGAACCGCTCCGACTACCGGGCCCTCGAAGGCTTCGTCCTGGCGGTGACCCCGTTCAACTTCCTGTCCATCGCCGCGAACCTGCCGACGGCGCCGGCGCTGATGGGGAACGTCGTCCTCTGGAAGCCGGCGAACCAGACCGGCCTCGGTGCCCACTACCTGCTCGAGCTGCTCCAGGAGGCGGGGCTCCCGGACGGCGTGATCAGCTTCCTTCCGGGGGACGGCCCCACCCAGGGGAACGCCGCCCTCGACTCGGAGCACCTCGCTGGGATCCACTTCACCGGGTCGACGGGCACCTTC
>DAPKRP010000410.1:0-2242 GCA_031800515.1 Polyangiaceae bacterium LLY-WYZ-14_1
CCGTCCCGGGCCACCGCCACGGCGCCCCGCCGGTCCGCCTCCGCCGCGAGGGCGCGCGCCTCCTCGACCCCCCGCGGGCGTTCCGAGGCCTTGGCCGCCTCCTCGACCTGTGCCGCCCAGGCCCCGAGGTCCGGGTGGCCGCAGGAGCCCGCGATCCCCTTCAGGCGATGGGCGGCGACCCGCAGGCCTTCCCGGCCGCTTTCCTCTCCAGCCTCCCAGGCGGCTGCCGTTCGACGCAGATGGGCGGCACGCTCGAGCAGCCCCCGCTCGAAGCGAGCGGACATCGCCCGAAGGTGGCGTCCGAGGGGGTCGTCCCCGTCCGGCGGTGGTCCCTCGGGTGCGGTCGCGGAGGCCATGGCCTCCAGGGAAAACGGAAGGACGGCGCGCGGGTTGACGGATTCGCGGAAAAAGACCTTCGAGGTGCCGAGCCGGGGCTCCCTCGTCGACGGCGTCTACCGGGTGGAGCGACTGCTCGGTCGGGGGGGCATGGGGGTCGTGCTCCTCGCCCGGGACGAACGGCTCCAGCGGCTCGTGGCGCTGAAGCTCATCCGCCCGTCCTCGGCGACCTCCCAGGACGCCCGGCTGCGCTTCCTCAAGGAAGCCCGGGCGATGGCGAACGTGCGCCACGAGAACGTCGTCCAGGTCTTCAGCCTGGGGGAGGTCGATTCCTTTCCCTACTTCGCGATGGAGTACGTGCCCGGCCTGACCCTGGACCAGTGGCGGCGACGGCGGCCCCCGGACGAGCCGGGAACCGTCGACGAGGTGATCGGGCTCGTCGAGCAGGTCTGCCGGGGGGTCTCGGCGGTCAACGCCGCGGGGATCGTCCACGGGGACGTCAAGCCCGCCAACGTGCTCATCGGTCCGGCCTTTCGGGTGGCGGTCACCGACTTCGGGCTCGTGCGCATCCTCGACCGGCCGGCCCTCGAGGGGGTCGGCGGCACCCCGCCCTACATGGCCCCGGAATCGATCAAGGCGAACGAGACCGGCGGGGACATCGACGTGCGCGCCGACGTCTACGGCCTCGGGGTGCTGACCTACGAGCTGCTGACGGGCCAGCTGCCCCACCCCATCGATACGATGGACGACCTGAAGTCGGTGGTGACCCGGGGAGCGATGCCCCTTCCCCCGAGCGAGCTACGGGCGGACCTGCCTCCGGCCTTCGACGACGTCCTCCTCCGCGCCCTGGTCCACGACCCGGAAGAACGCATCCAGCACGCCGACCTCTTCCGGAAGGCGCTGATGGGCGCCCGCCAGACCCTGGCCCGACCCCTGACCTCGGTGCGGGTCTTGCTGGCCGACGACGACCCGGAGTTTCGCGCCCTGGCGGAGGGCATCCTGGACCAGGCCTTCCCGGGCGCGACGATCGAGACCGCCGACGACGGGGAGCGGGCGCTCTCCCTCGCCGAACGGGCGCCCTATTCCCTGGCCGTGATCGACCTCGACATGCCGCGGATGAACGGCGTCGAGCTCACCGCTGCCCTCCGGGGAAGCGAGAGCGAGGACGGCGATGACGCCCGGAAGCGGCTTCCGATCCTGGTGGTGACCGCCCGGGGGGGCGCCCCCGACTGGGCCCTCCTTCAGGGGCTTGGCGCCGATGGCTTTCTGGTCAAACCCGTCGACCCCTACTCCCTGGTCAGCACCGCCCGACGCCTGGTCGCCGCGGCCTCCGGCCGAGATCCGGTCACCGATCCGCCCCCGGCATGAGGCGCCCGGACCCGGGAGCGACCCGCTTAGGCGCGCGTCCGGGCCTCCGCCGCGGCGACGGCGTTCTCGAGAAGCATGGCGATGGTGAGGGGTCCGACGCCGCCGGGGACGGGGGTGAGGAAGCCGGCTCGTCCCCGGGCGCCGGCGAAGTCGACGTCGCCCACCAGGGACCCGTCGTCCGCCCGGTTGATGCCGACGTCGAGGACCGCGGCGCCGTCTTTGACCCAGTCTCCGGCGACGAGCTCCGGCCGTCCGACGGCGGCCACCAGGATGTCGGCGCGACGGCAGACGTCGGCGAGGTCGGCGGTGCGGCTGTGGGCCAGGGTCACCGTGGCGTGCCGCTCGAGGAGGAGGGCGGCGACGGGCTTGCCGACGAGCTGGCTCCGGCCGACGACCACCGCTTCCTTGCCCGTCGGGTCGACGCCGGTCTCGTCCAGGAGCCGGAGGCAGCCTCGGGGGGTGCAGGGGCGCAGCCCGGGACGCCCGTGCCAGAGGAGGCCCGCGTTCACCGGGTGGAGGCCGTCGACGTCCTTGGCCG
>DAPKRP010000411.1:0-10326 GCA_031800515.1 Polyangiaceae bacterium LLY-WYZ-14_1
AGGAACGGACGGACAAGATCCGGGTCTTTCGTCCGTCGAACTTGCAGAGCCGGGTGAACAGCACCGTCCGGATCGGCACGTTGACCCCGACCCCCAGGGTGTCCGTCCCACAGATGAGCTTGAGCAGGCCCTTCTGGGCCAGACGTTCGACCAGCCGCCGATACTTCGGCAGCAGCCCCGCGTGGTGGACGCCGATCCCGTGGTGCACCCAGCGGCGCAGGTCCTTCCCGAAGGGACTGTCGAAGGAAAAGCCGCCGACCTCGTCTTTGACCCGCTGCTTTTCTTCTTTGGTCAGGACGTCCAGGCTCATCAGGTTCTGGGCTTGCTCCGTGGCCTGACGCTGGGTGAAGTGGACGATGTAGACGGGCGCCCGACCCCCCTCGACGAGCTCGTGGATGGTCTCCTGGAGGGGATCCATCCGGTAGGAGAATTCCAGGGGGACGGGGCGGGTGGTCGACTTCACCAGGCGGACCGGGGCGCCGGTGCGCTGGGCCAGGTCCTCTTCGAGGAACGAGGTGTCCCCGAGGGTCGCGCTCATCAGGAGGAAGCGGGCCTGGGGCAGCTCCAGAAGGGGCACCTGCCAGGCCACCCCCCGGTCCGAGTCCCCATAGTAGTGGAACTCGTCCATACAGACGCGGTCGACCTCGGCGCGGGGCCCCTCCCGGAGGGCGATGCTCGCCAGGATCTCGGCGGTGCAACACACGATGGACGCATCACGGTTCACCGAGGCGTCGCCGGTCATCATACCGACATTGTCCGGGCCGAAGATGCGGCAGAGGTCGAAGAACTTCTCGCTGACCAACGCCTTGATCGGAGCGGTGTAGTAGCAGCGCCCCCCCTCGGCGAGGGTCTGGAAGTGCTGAGCCGCCGCGACCAGGGATTTTCCGGACCCCGTCGGCGTCGCGAGGATCACGTTGCTCCCCCCGAGGAGCTCCAGGATCGCCTCTTCCTGAGCCGGGTAGAGAGACACCCCGATCTCCTCGACGTAGGCGAGGAACGCTTCGAGCAGCCCGTCGGCGTCGACCTGTCCCTCCGGGGGCAGGAGGCGCTCAAGGGGATAGGGGGAGGCCTCGGCGGCGGCGTCGCTCACCTGGGCAACGTCGCCGACCCGACCGCCGCCGGCAAGGCTCCGGTGGGATCAGCCCTTGCCGTGCTGGTAGGCGGTGCGGACGTCGAAGGTGCCCCCGAGCTCCTCGAGGTGCAGGTAGAGGGTCGCGAGATAGATGCCCAGGGCGAGGAAGTTCGGGTGGAGCTGCGCCCCCGCCTCCCGGCAGCGGACGAAGGCCTCGTGGAAGGTGTCCCGAAACTTCGCCACCTCGAAGGACACGGCGCTCTGGTCCCCCTCGCCGAAGTGGCGGCGGAAGGTGTCCTCCGCGGCCCGGATGTCCA
Source organism: Polyangiaceae bacterium LLY-WYZ-14_1 (assembly GCA_031800515.1). Lineage (GTDB taxonomy): Bacteria > Myxococcota_A > Polyangia > Polyangiales > DAPKRP01 > DAPKRP01. Next base: position 1,390 of record DAPKRP010000411.1, read on the forward strand.
GGGCGTCGAGGGCCCCCCGAAAGCTCTGCTCGTCCTCCTCGTAGAACCCCCGGTAGAGGTCCCGGAGGGGCTCGAGAAAATCGGGCTTCCAGGCCACCCACATCGCGCTGGGCGCCCAGGCCAGCACGGAGGACGATTCGTCCGCCAGCGCCGCCCGTTCCGGCCTCAGGTCGAGGAGCGTCTGGTCACCGTGGAAGATCTGATGGAAGTAGACCTCGAGGACGCGCTGACCGCGAAGCCCCCGCCGGGGGTCCCCCTGGGCGGGCCGCTGGGCGGCGCGCTTCCGGGCCCCGTCGTCCATCGCGACTTCGAGCCCCTGGGCGTTCAGGGCGTCTTCCCGGGCCGCCCAGGCGCTCCGGTAGCCCTTCCGGGACCCGTAGTTCGAGGCGAGCTCCCCGACCTGGCTGGCCAGGAGCCCCGCCGGGAGCACCTGGAAGAAGGCCGGGGACACCAGGTCCCGTAGCTGGGACCATTCCGTGCCTCGCAGGAGCTTGCCGATCATCGTGTCCTCCTCTTCGCCTTGCCCGGGCGAGGTGTGCGACGAACCGCCCCGGCGTCAACCGGCGTACCCGCGGCGGAGTAACCTCGGCCGGGGCGGGCCGTAGAGGCCGGAGAAGACGATGCGAGTCGTGATCATCGGCAACGGCGTGGCGGGCATCGAGGCCGCGCTCCTGGTCAGGGACCGGGAACCCTCCTGGGAGGTGACCGTGGTCTCCGAGGAATCGGACCACTTCTTCTCCCGGACCGCCCTCATGTGGGTCCATTCCGGGCAGCTCAGCCAGCGCTGCATCGAGCCCTACGAGCGCGGGCTCTACGACCGGCTCGGGATCCGGCGGGTCCGCGCCCGGGCGACGGGCGTCGACGTCGAGGGACATCGGCTGCACCTGGCCGGCGGCCTCGATCCCCTGGCCTACGACCGATTGCTCATCGCCTGCGGGTCTCGCCCCCGCCCCGGTCCCTGGCCGGGGAGCGACCTCCAGGGGGTGGGCCACTTCGTCACGATGCAGGACCTGGCCTGGTACGAGCAGGAGATCTACGGCGCCGGCAAGGACCATCCCCCGCCCCGGCCGGACGCCCACCTGGCCTACTCGACGCCGGATTCCCCCTATCGGCCCCGCACCCCGGCGGCGGCCGCCCGGGGGGCCCGGAGCCGCCACCCGGTGGTGATCGGGGGTGGCTTGATCGGCATCGAAGCCGTCGAGGTCGCCGTCGCCGCCGGCCTCGAGCCCCGCTTCTTCATCCGAGAGGACTGGTTCTGGCCGCTCATCCTCGACGAGCGGGAGAGCCGCTGGATCGGAAACCGCATGGGCGAGCACGGGGTTCAGGTGCAGACCAACCACGAGGTCGACCGCCTCGAGGAGGAGCCCGGGAGCTCTCCGGGCCGGGTCGCCCAGGTGGTGACGAATCGAGGCACCTTCCCCGCGGACTGCGTCGTGATCGCCATCGGGGTCATCCCGAACACGGCCTGGCTCGACGGGTCCCCGATCGACCAGCACGAGCGCGGCGGCATCCTCGTGGACGACGCCCTCCGCACCAGCGCGCCGGACGTCTTCGCCGCCGGCGACTGTGCCGTCGTCACCTGGTTCGACGGTTCCCGCCGCCCGGAACAGCTCTGGTACACCGCCCGGGACCAGGGGCGCGTCGCCGCCCGCAGCCTGCTCGGGGACGACGTCCGCTACGACCGGGGCACCTGGTACAACAGCGCGAAGCTCATGGACATCGAATGGACCCAGGCGGGTCTGGTCAACATGAAGCTCGACGGCGAGGAAAGCTGGTTTTTCGAAGAAGCCGGCCGGGTCCGAAGCACCACCCGCATCATTCACCAAAAGGGTCGGGTCGTGGGCTTCAATCTTCTGGGCCGGCGCTGGGACCACAGCGTGCTGTGTCGATTCATCGAGGAGCACCGCAGCCTCGAATGGACGATCGCTCATCTGCGGGAAGCGTCTTTCGACACGGAATTCGTGCCGCCGCTGGTCGTGCCCGAGACGGCACGACCCCGCCCGGCGGCCTAGCTCTTTCCCCCGGAGCCTCGACGCTCCGAAGACGACACGGAACCCATGGACCTCCAAGGACAGAACGGACTCTTATCGACCTACCGGGAGACCTGGCGTAGCCGGGGACCGATCGCCTACGTGCTCGCCGCGGTCATCCTGGCCTTCTACCTCGTCCTCTACTTCACGCCGATCTTCGACCCGGTCGCCAAGGCGATGGGCCTGCAGAACAAGTGGTGGCTCTACGGCCTGCTCTACACCCTGGCGATGGCTGGGGGGGGCGCCTATTACCTGCGTCGCCATGGAAACAGCCGGTACAACCAGTACCGCATCGTGACGAACATCGCGGTTCAAGCGGTGCTTGCTTTTTCCATCCCCTTCGCCATGGCGCTGTTCGGTCAGAAGGATTTTTTCGCGAGCTACCTGTGGCCGCTAAAGATCGAATACTTTTACCCGGACACGATCCTCGAGTTTCCGGTCTATCTCGTTCTGTACAGCTTTTTTGGCAGCCTCTTGGCTTTCCCGGTGCTGGCGTTTCTCTACGGAAAGCGCTTCTACTGTTCCTGGATCTGCGGATGCGGAGGACTGGCCAACACCTTCGGGGACCCGTGGCGGCACCTTTCGGACAAGTCGACCCCCGCCTGGCGTTTCGAGCTCATCGCCGTCCACGGGGTGATGATCCTGGCCTTCGGGCTCACCATCCTGGTCTCCCTGGACGCGGCGATGGGGACGAAACTGGGGCTCGGCGCCTTCACCGGAGAGCTCCGCAGCTTCTACCAGTTCGTCGTCGTGTCCTTCCTGAGCGGGATCATCGGCGTCGGCGTCTACCCGATCCTCGGCCCGCGGATCTGGTGCCGTAACTTCTGCCCGATGGCGGCCATGCTGGGCCTCATCCACAAGTTCGGGCGGTTCCGCATCCGGGTGAAGCCGGACATGTGCATCTCCTGCGGGAACTGCTCGACCTACTGCGAGATGGGGATCGACGTGCGGGCCTACGCCCAGACCAACCAGAGCTTCACCCGTGCCTCCTGCGTCGGCTGCGGCATGTGCGCCCACATGTGTCCCCGGGGCGTGCTCCGCCTGGAGAACGTCGTCGACAACGCCGAGGACAAGCGCCGCCAGGGCATGCGCATCGCCGACTTTTGAGAGTGTCGGGGGGGCGTCCCCGCCCCTCGGCATGCACCGCACGACCGCGGCCCCCGCCGCCTCACTTCCAGCCGACGAGGGCCGGCTTTTCCCGGGCCCAGCTCGCCTGGAAGGCCGGACGGTCCAGGGAAAAGCGGTAGGCGTCGGCGGCCCGCCGGGCCTCCGACGCGTAGGTCGCATCATCCAGGTAGGCGACGAGCTCCGGGTGCCGGGGCCAGATCATCGGGTGCCCCTTCCAGAGGAACCGGGTGCCATCCCGGGCGCGCACCTGCCCCCATTCGATCGCCCAGGCCGCCTGCGCCAGGCTGAGCCCCTCCTCCACCAGGAGCGCGCCTTCCAACGCCCGCAGCTGCCCGAGGTACCAGGGGTCGAAGTAGGGCATCCCGCGGACGTAGAGCTCGGCGTTGTGGAAGTGCTCCGGCACGCCGATCAGGGCGTCGAGCTCGAGCCGTGCGACCACCCGCTCGAGCAGGGTGAGCACCATCTCCGCGACCCCGAGGCCGGGCATGTCCTGGCCCGGCAGCCGGGGCCGCTGGGGGGAGAAGGTTCCCCGAGGGTGCTGCAGGACGAGCCAGTCGACGGTGAGCGCCTCGTATCCCTTGCCCAGGGCCGGGAGGCCCGGGGCGGGCTCCGGGACCATGTGCTCCCGCCGGACGAGCAGCTCCATCAACCGGACCCGCTCCGGTTCCTCCGTGGAGCGTCCGCTGACGATCAGGGTATGGCGCTCGGCGCTCGCCTTCGTGGTCAGGGCGAAGTCGTGATAGCCGCGCTGCTGGAGCTTCGCGAAGAAGCCGTAGCGTTCGAGGGCGATGCGTATTCCTTCGTCCCCGTAGAAATCGAGGAACCGTCGGCCCGCGTCCTTGTCGACGAGCTGGAGGTCGTCCGCCCCGAAATCCTCGTCCATCGAGGTGCGCATCAAGTCCAGCCGGGACAGGGTCCGGGCGATGCGCGCATACCGGCGGGTGAAGCGGGTCGGCATCCGGAACGCCGCAAGGTAGTACAGATCCGACGACGATGAAGCTGCTGGTCCTGGTCCACGACGCCGAGGCCCCGAGCTACCACCGGGCCCTCGCCGAACGCCTCGCAGGCGAGCTCGAGGCTCGGGGCCACTTGGTCGACCTGTCGGGACCCCGGCTCGACCGGCTCCGCCTCACCCGGGAGGAATACGACCGGGGACGGAAGACGGGTCGCTATCCCGACGACGTCCAGCGGGAGCACCGGCGCCTGACGGAGGCGGAGGGGCTGGTCCTGGTCTTCCCCCTCTGGTGGATGCAGATGCCCGCCGAGCTCAAGGGGTGGCTCGACCGGGTGTTGTCCTACGGGGTGGCCTACGAGCTCGACGGGGAAGAGCCCCTTCCCCGCCTCGCCCCCCGGCGGGCGGCCACCATCGTCACCACCGGCACCCCGGACGCGATCTACGGGACGGACGGTTCCCACGGAAGCCTCGCCCACGCCTGGAACGAGCACGTCTTCCGCTTCTGCGGCTTTCGACCCGTCGGCAACGTGTTCTGCGGCAACGCCGTGCTCGCCGGGGACGCGGAGCGGAACGAGCACCGTGCCCGCGTCGACGCCCTGGCCAGCGCCCTGACCGCCGGGACCGCGCCGGAGACGCCGGTCTTGTGGCCCGCGGCCGCCTCCGGTAAGTCGGGGGCGCGATGAAGATCGGCGTCCTCTCGCGGAAGTCCTCCCTGTATTCGACGAGCCGTCTCCGGGAAGCGGCGGAAGCCCGCGGGCACGAGGTCCGGATCGTCGATTACTCCCGCTGCTACATGAACATCACCTCGCACCGCCCGCAGGTGCTCTACCGGGGCGAGGCGCTGGCCTTCGATGCGGTCATCCCCCGCATCGGGGCGTCGATGACGTTCTACGGAACGGCCGTCGTGCGTCAGTTCGAGATGACGGGGGTGTTCTCCGCCAACGAGTCCCAGGCGATCGCCCGGTCTCGGGACAAGCTCCGGGCGCTCCAGCTGCTCTCCGCAGACGGGATCGGGCTTCCCGTGACCGGCTTCGCCCGGTCGACCCGGGACATCGACGGCCTGCTCGGAGTGGTCGGGAAGGCGCCGGTCATCATCAAGCTTCTGGAAGGCACCCAGGGGGTCGGGGTGGTCCTCGCGGAAACGAAGAAGGCGGCGGAATCGGTGATCGCGGCCTTTCGCCAGCTCGACGCCAACATCCTCGTCCAGGAGTTCATCAAGGAAGCCAAGGGCGCCGACCTCCGGGCGTTCGTCGTCGACGGGAAGATCATCGCGTCGATGAAACGCCAGGGCCCGGAAGGCGAGTTTCGGTCCAACCTGCATCGCGGGGGTTCCGCCGCCTCGATCAAGCTGACCCCGGAGGAACGGAGCACCGCCGTCCGCTCCGCGAAGATCCTCGGCTTGAAGGTGGCCGGGGTGGACATGCTCCGCTCGAACCACGGCCCGGTGGTGATGGAGGTCAACTCCTCCCCCGGCCTCGAAGGGATCGAACGCTCGACGGGGAAGGACGTCGCCGACGCGATCATCGATTACGTGGAACGGGCGAAGAGCAGCGGCCGGACGAAGGACAAGGTCAAAGGTTGAAGTCGTCGTCGCCACCCTCCCCGGGGGACCGGCTCGTCGTCGGCTGGCGGGAATGGGTCGGCCTGCCGGACCTGGGGATCGACGCCATCAAGGTCAAGGTCGACACGGGCGCGCGCACCTCGAGCCTCCACGCCGAGCGGGTCCGGATCGAGCGGGACGCGGAGGGCCAACGCTGGGCCCGTTTCATCGTCCACCCCACCCAACGCAGCCGGGTGCCGGAGGTGGAGACGCGGGCGCTCCTGCTGGATGAACGGCTCATCCGCAGCTCGAACGGCGCCATCGAGCGACGGCCCGTCATCCACACCACGGTCATCGTCGGACGCCATCGATGGACCGTCGAGGTCACCCTGGCCCGCCGCGACCTCATGGGATTTCGGATGCTGCTCGGAAGGACCGCGATCCGGGGGCATGCCGTGGTCGACCCGGGAGCGTCCTACGTCACCCGCCGGCTCAAGAAACGAAAGCGGTCCCCCGGGGCCACCGAGCGGCCCTCCGGGCAGAGCGGCTGACCCGGATCCCCCGACCTCTCAACCGTCCCCGGACGCCTTCTTCCGAGGGGACCGAGAGGAAGAGGAGGACGACGACGACGCCGACGAGCGCTTTCCGCCGCCGGTGGCGGTCGCCTTCCGCGGCGGCTTCATCCCCCGGCCGCCCTTCTTCCCAGCGGCCCGGTCCCCTTCCGCCTCGTCGTCGTCCTCGGCGCCCGCGGCCTTCTTCTTCTTCCGGGAGCGGCCGCTGCTCCCTTTGCCGCGGCTCTCGGACGACGAGGACCCGGAGGACGCCTTCTTCGGACCCCCCGCGGGGCCCCCGGCGTCCTCCCCGAGGCTGGCCTTCAGGGCCTCGAAGAGATCGATGATCTGGGCTTGAGGCTGTTCCGCCGCCACGGTGACCTCTTCCCCGGCGACCTTCTGTTCCACCGCCTGGAGCACCCGGTCCCGGTAGGTGTCTCGATATTTCTCCGGGTCGAAGGCATCGACGGAGAGCTGGTCGATGAGCTGTTCCGCAAGCTCTTTTTCGCCGCTTCGGATCTGACCGGGCTCCCCGAGGTCGACGTCGTCGAAGGAGCGCACCTCGTCTGCGTAGTAGACCTGATGCAGGATGATGCCGCCGTCCTGGTAGGGCCGGACCAGGACGAGCTGCTCCCGGCCCCGAGCATGGTAGCGGCCCACGGCGACCTTTCCGGTGTCGCCCATCGCCTCGCTGAGCAGCTTGTAGGCTTTGGCCCCGCCCTTGTCCGGGCCGAGGTAGAAGGAGCGGTCGACGTAGACCAGGTCGACGGTGGACAGGGGGACGAACTCGACGATGTCGATGGTCTGGGACCGCTCCCCCTCCAAGGACTTCAGCTCGTCGTCGGTGAAGATGACGTACTGGTTCTTCGCGTACTCGAAGCCCTTCGCCAGGGCGTTTCGATCGACCACCTGGTCCGTCACCGGGTTGTAGAGCTGCTGGCGCACGCGGCTCCCGGTCTCCGGGTCGATCATGTTGAAGCGCACCGTCTCGGAGGACGCCGCCGTGTAGAGCTTCACCGGGATCGAGACGAGCCCGAAGGAGATCGTCGCGGAGCCTGTCGCGCGTGCGGCCATACGGCATGGTACTGTGCCGGACCGGCGGGATGGCAAGATCGCGGTCAGGAACCGGCGGGGGCCGTGCCGCGGGTCGCGCCTCGGAGGCCTCCGACCCCTCGGATCCCGGTCCACCGACCCGGCGCGAGCCGTCCCGGGGCCCTCCCTCCTCGGCCGCCGGGTCGGCTCCGGCCGCAGCGGACCGGCTGGCCCGCTACCGGGACAAACGGGATCCCCTCGCCACCAACGAGCCCTTCGGACCGGTCCGCCGGGAGGGAGATCGCCAGCCCACCCGCCGCGGGGTCTTCGTCGTCCACCAGCACGACGCGTCCCGGATGCACTGGGACCTGCGCCTCGAGATGGCCGGCGCCCTCGAGAGCTTCGCCGTCCCCAAGGGGCCGAGCCTGTCGCCGAAGGAAAAGCGCCTCGCCGTCCACACCGAACCGCATCCGTTGGACTACCTGGATTTCGAGGCGGTGATCCCACCGGGCAACTACGGCGCCGGCGCGATGATCGTCTGGGACCGGGGGGTGGTGGAATACCCGGAGGCGCCGGGGGAAGACGGGCTGCGCGCCGGCAAGGTCGATTTCCTGCTCTACGGGACCAAGCTCCGAGGTCGATTCGCCCTGGTGCGAACGAGCGGACGGGGGGCCCGGGGGTCGAACCCGAGGGGTCCGGAGAGCTGGCTGCTGCTCAAGAAGACCGACCCCCACGCCCGGGAGCCGGGGAGCCCGGAGCTCGTCGACGAGGCGCCCTGGAGCCTGCTTTCCGGGCTGCGCGTCGACGAGCTGCCGGAGGCGCAGGCGCTGGCGGAGGAGCTCGTTCGGGAGGCGACCCGACGGGGGGCGTTCGCCGGGGACGTGGATGGCCGCGCCCTCACCCCGATGCGCGCCGCGATGGAGGGGGCCCCCCTCGCGGACCCGGCCTGGCTCTACGAGCTGAAGCTCGACGGGGTGCGGCTCCTCGCCGACAAGCGTCCCAGCGGGGGCGGCGGCCGGAGTCAGGTCGCCCTCGCCTATCGGACGGGCCGACCGGCCACCGCCGCCTTCCCCGAGATCGCCCGGGCCATCGAAGCGATCCCCGGGGAGCGGCTGGTGCTCGACGGGGAGCTGGTCACCTTCGACGACGAGGGCCGCCCGAGCTTTCAGCGCCTCGGCAGCCGGCTCCACGCCCAGCGCGGTCGGGAGCGGCGCATCGCCCAGGAGTCGGTCCCGGTGCGCTACCTCGTCTTCGACCTGCTCCAGCTCGGCGACCGAGACCTCCGGCCGCTGCCCCTCACCGACCGCAAGGCGCTCCTCGGAGAGCTGGTCCGGGGCAAGGGCCTCGTCCGGACCCTCGACCACCTCGCCGGCGATGGACGCGCGCTTCTGGCCTTCTGCACGCGGAACCGCCTCGAGGGCATCATGGCGAAGCGCGGCGATGCGCCCTATCGGGAGGGGCCTCGCCGGAGCGCCACCTGGGTCAAGGTCAAGTGCGAGCGGACGGACGACTTCGTCGTACTCGGGTGGACCCCGGGGGAGGGTGCCCGGGACGCCCTCGGCGCGCTGGTGGTGGGCAGCCGGGAGCCCGGCCTCCCGGGGAAGGCAGATGGCCCCCCCCGCTGGGTCGAACGGGGCCGGGTGGGAAGCGGCTTCGACCGAGCCGCGCTGGACGACTGGGGCGAACGCCTCGCCGCGCTCG
>DAPKRP010000412.1:0-8207 GCA_031800515.1 Polyangiaceae bacterium LLY-WYZ-14_1
GCCCCACCACGACATCTACTCCATCGAAGACCTCGCCCAGCTGATCCACGACCTCCGCTGCGCCAACGATCAGGCGGACGTCTCGGTGAAGCTGGTCTCCGAGGTCGGCGTCGGGACCGTCGCTGCCGGCGTCGCCAAGGCCGGGGCGGACACGATCCTGATCAGCGGCCAGAGCGGAGGGACCGGGGCCTCGCCGCTGTCGTCCCTCCAGCACGCCGGCGTGCCCTGGGAGCTCGGCCTGGCGGAGGCGCAGCAGGTCCTGGTCGCCAACGACCTTCGAGGCCGGGTGCGGCTCGAGGTCGACGGGCAGCTCAAGACCGCCCGGGACGTGGTGGTCGCCGGACTGCTCGGGGCGGAAGGCTTCGGTTTCGGGACGGCCGCCCTCATCGCGAGCGGCTGCATCCTGATGCGGGTCTGTCACCTCAACACCTGCCCTGTCGGCGTCGCCACCCAGGACCCCGAGCTCCGGAAGCGCTTCAAGGGGCAGCCGGAGCACGTGATCACCTTCTTCGTCTTCCTGGCGGAGGAAGTCCGCCGGCTGATGGCCGAGCTCGGCTTCCGGCGCTTCGACGAGCTGGTAGGGCAGGCCGACGCCCTCGAGCCGGTGCCGGCGGAGGAGCGCCCCGGCAAGGGCGCGCACCTCGACCTCTCCGCCCTTCTCCACAAGCCGGAGGTCCCGGACGAGGTGCCCCGTCGGTTCGACGGGCACCCTCGCCGCACCCCGCCCTCTCCCCTGGAACGGCACCTGCTCGAGGCGGCGGCCCCGGCGCTCCGAGGGGAGGGCCCGGTGGAGATCGAGGCCCCGGTCACCAACCTGGACCGCACCGTCGGCACCCGTTTGTCGTCGGCCCTGGTACGACGACACGGCCCCGAGGGCCTCGCCGACGACACCGTGCGGGTTCGGCTCCTGGGCACCGCCGGCCAGAGCTTCGGCGCCTTCGTCGGCCGGGGGATCACCCTGGAGCTCGAAGGCGAGGCGAACGACGCCGTCGGCAAGGGTCTGAGCGGCGGGCGGCTCATCGTCCGCCCCCCCCGGAATGCATCCTTCGACCCGAAGACGCAGGTGATCCTGGGCAACGTGGCGCTCTACGGGGCGACCCAGGGGGCCCTCTTCGCCCGGGGTCGCGCCGGGGAGCGCTTCGCCGTGCGGAACTCCGGTGCCCTCGCCGTCGTCGAGGGGATCGGGGACCACGGCTGCGAGTACATGACCGGGGGGACCGTGGTCGTCCTGGGCCCGACCGGCCGGAACTTCGCCGCCGGCATGAGCGGCGGCGTCGCCCTGGTCCACGACCCGGAAGCGACCTTCGAGCGCCGGGTGAACCGGGCGCTGGTGGACCTCGAACCCCTCGATGGGGCCGACCCCCAGTACGTCGCCACCCTGCGGCGACTGCTCGAAGACCATCTCACCGCCACCCGGAGCGATGTCGCCTGGCGCCTGCTCCAGGATTTCGATGGGGCGGTCTCGGACTTCGTGCTGGTCATGCCCCGGGAGTACCGGCGGGTCCTGGAAGCCCAGGGGGACCTCTCCAGCGGGGACGCCGCCCGCAAGCCCCGACTGATGGTGGTCTGACCGCGATGCCTGGACACCAAGGACGACGCAACTTCCTCGACGAGCCTCGACGGGACGCCGACAAGCGGCCGGTGGCGGAGCGCATCCGGGACGCCCGGGAGATCGAAGCCCCCATGGCGCTGCCGGTGCTGCAGGCCCAGGGAGGCCGCTGCATGGACTGCGGCGTGCCCTTCTGCCACAGCGGCTGTCCCCTGGGGAATCGCATCCCGGACTGGAACGAGCTCGTGCACCAGGGCCGCTTCCGGGAGGCCTTCGACGCCCTCCACGCGACCAACAACTTCCCCGAGGTCACCGGTCGCATCTGCCCGGCCCCCTGCGAAGACGCCTGTGTCCTCGCCCTCGACGGGGACGCGGTCACCATCCGCCAGATCGAAAAGCACATCGCCGACCACGGGTTCGACGCGGGCTGGATCCAGCCCGAGCCCCCGGCTCGCCGGACGGGACGACGCGTGGCGGTGGTCGGCTCGGGCCCGGCGGGGCTCGCCGCCGCCCAGCAGCTCGCCCGGGCAGGGCACGAGGTGGTGGTCTTCGAAAAGGACGATCGGGTCGGCGGGCTCCTCCGCTACGGGATCCCCGACTTCAAGATGGAGAAGGGTCTGGTCGACCAGCGGGTCGCCCAGATGGAAGCGGAAGGCGTCGTCTTCCGCACCGGGGTCGAGGTCGGGGTCGACCTGCCCGCGGAAACCCTGGGGGAGGACTTCGACGCGGTGCTCCTCGCCACCGGCGCCCAGCGGCCCCGAACCCTCGAGATCCCCGGCGCCGATCTCGACGGGGTGGTCTTCGCCATGGACTACCTGACCGGCCACAACCGCGCCGTCGCCGGCGACGGGCCGCCGCCGGTCGACGCCCGGGGCAAGCGGGTGGTCATCCTGGGCGGCGGCGACACGGGAGCCGACTGCCTCGGCACCGCCCACCGGCAAGGCGCGGCGTCGGTCCACCACTTCCACTACAAGCCGCCGCCTCCGTCGGAGCGCACCCCGGAGATGCCCTGGCCCTTCCTGCCGATGATCCTCCGCCCGAGCTCGTCCCACGAAGAAGGCGGCGAGCGCGGTTTCGGCGTGACGGCGAAGGCGTTTCTCGGGGACGACGATGGCCGGCTCCGGGCGGTGCGGCTGGTCGAGGTGGCCTGGGTGCCCGACCCCGACGGCGGCCGCCCGAAGATGGTCGAACGGCCCGGCACCGAGCACGAGCTCCCCGCGGACCTGGTGCTGCTGGCGATCGGCTTCGTCGGCCCGGAGACCCAGGGGGTCCTCGACCGGCTCGGCGCGGAGACGAGCCGCCGGGGCACCGTCGACGTCGACGACGCCTACCGCACCCGGGCGCCGGCCGTCTTCGCCTGCGGCGACGCGACCCGGGGGGCCAGCCTGGTGGTCTGGGCGATCTGGGAAGGCCGGGAGGCGGCCCGGGCCATCGACCTGGCCCTCATGGGCGCATCGGACCTACCGACCAATCCCCACCCGCATCCCCTCGAAGCCGCCCCCGCGGCGGAATGAGGGCAAGCGTCGCTGGGCCCGCTGCCCGGGGCGTCGGGACCGGCGCAAACCCGGTTCGAACGTCCAGGCAGGGGGACTAGCGAGGGGGGTCCGAGCCCGCGCCGTCGTCGGTCTCCCCGTCCCCCAAGTCTTCGAGCTCACCGATGCTGCCGGGGAGGCGGAGGCGGGCCACCACCCGCGCCTGGAGGTAGCCGCCGAGGTGGACCTCGCCCTCGTCCAAGGTGAGGCGGGTGGTGATGACCATCGAAAAGGACCGGCGGTAATAATCCCGGAGGTCGACCGGGGACAGCGCCGGAGCCCGGAGCCCACAGCGGCCGGCCCCCGGGTCGAGGTCGCCTTCGAAGACCAGTCGCTCGTCCCCCGGGCCGTCGACGAGGCTCCCCGCCACCGAAAACGGATGGTCGAGCACCTGCTGGGTAGCGCCGCAGGGGCCGACCAGCCCCCGGCGGAGCAACCGTTCCTCCACGTCGTCCTCCGTCTGCTCGTCCGGGAAGCCACCCTCCGGCTCGATCTCATCCTCGAAGAGGGTGCGGACGGCGAGCTCCTGCAGGGCCAGGGTGCGCACCGAGTCGAGGGCGAACACGTCGTCGATGATGTCGAGGTCATCTTCGTCGAGCTGGTCCGCCAGCAGGTCCCGCAACGGCCCGGAGCGGGCGACCAGCTCGACCCCCATCTCCCGGCTGGTGAGGGCGAGGCGGAGGGATTCGTCCGGGTCCGCGGTATCGAGGAGGAAATCCCCCCAGTCGTCGTCGAAGCGGACCGTCGCGTCCACCAGTTCGAGCTCGTCCAGGTCGTCGTCCTCGGCGAGCTCTTCCCGGACCTGGTCCACCACGTCGTCGGCGACCCGCTGGAGCAGCTGGTCGGACAGAAAGGCCGTTCCGCGACCGCCGATGCCGCCGACCGCCGCGTCCACCGCGGCCAGGTCCCGGAGGTCTCCGACCTCGCGCTCGATGGCGGCGATCTGCGGCGCGGTCAATCCGTCCGCCGCGAGGGCGCGTTCGACGTCCCGGGAGGTGAGCAGCTCGGCCACCTCGGGATCCGGCGCGTCCAGGCTCACCGGGCCGAAGCGCAAGGCGACCGGGGACTGGGCCTGCAGCACGGCGACCTGGCCCAGATCCTGGCAGCCCGGGGCGACGCAGGGGAGCGCCGCCAACCACACCGTCGGCGCGATGGCCGATCGGAGGCGCCCCCGGGAGGGAAGGGGCAGCGGCGGCGGCCTGGGCGTCATCCCCGCCACCCGAACACCAGGGCGAAGCTCCAGGCCTGGTAGGCATCGATCACCACTTCCTCGGAGGCGTTGGCGGATCGGCCTTGGGCGGAGCCCACCATCCGCACGCGGCCGACCTCGGCTCGGAAACGAAAGCCCGACGGCCGCTGTTGAAAATCGACGCCCCCCGCCAGCCCCACGGTGTGGAGCCGCAGGCCGGCGAGCTGGACGTCGGTGCCGGCCTCGGCGAGGTCGTCCCGAAGGCCTGGGGCGAAGCGTTCGATGAGCTGGTCGGCCGCGCCGGTGAAAAACAAGGCCGCGTAGCTCACCCCGAGGGAGGGGCTCCATTCGGGACGATGGTCTAGCCAGCGGAGGGGACTCGCGGTGGCCGTGGTGCGAAGCCCGAGGACGATCCCGCTCGCCTCGAGGCCGGCGGTGAGATCCACACCAGGATGCGGCGAAATGGCCGCATCGATGCCGATGGCGGCCGGCGCCGAGAGCACCCCCGAGGGCCATCCGAAGCGGAAGTCGACCCCGTAGCGGAGCCCATCCGCCGTCTCGGGCGTGGCCTCGGGCTCGGGCGCGTCGGGAGGAGAGACGGGCACGGGCCGGGGCGCCGGTAGCGGCCTTCTCGAGGCATCCTGGGCCCGGGCTCGGGCCGGGGCCCCCCCCAACCCGGGGCCGGCGGCCGGGGCGAAAAGCACGGCGAGCAGGACGACGGTCCGTCCCGAGGTCCACCGCCCGGCGGAAGGAGGCACCGACCCCCCGACCCATTCGACCCCCGCGGACATCACGGCGTTACTCTATGCTGCTCCGGCGCGCTTTAGAAGCGCGTTCCCGGTGCGGGTGCCGCCCCGCCTCGGAAGCCGGAACGCCGGACCCCCCGGGTCTGGTTGACTCGGCCGGGCGGCCGGACTAACCCCGCGCCTCATCGGTGCTCGAGGCGGTCGAGAGCCCCTGGCCATCGAAGGCCGCGCCGAACCCCGTCGCCAGCCGGCGACCTCTCGGACCACCAGAACGGGCCATGCAGTCGAACGGCACCACCAGCGTCGCCTCCGGGGGCGAGTCCGAGCGGGCCCGCTCCCTACGCCGGCCGCCCTATCCGCGGTTCGTCGGGCGCGCCCTCTGGGCGGCGGCCTTCCTGCGGGTACGCCAGTGGGATCGGGCCCTCGAGCAGCTCCGGGAGGTCCAGGAGCGGGAGCTTCAGCGCATCCTGAGGCCGGCGGCGGGGACCGAGTTCGGCCGGCGCCACGGCTTCGCGTCCATCCGCAGCTACGACGACTTCCGGCGCAACGTCCCCACCGGGGATTACGACGCCTTTTCCCCCTACATCGAACGGATGCGCCAGGGGGAGCGGGGGCTTCTGGTGCCGGAGCTCATCCGATATTTCGGGAACTCGTCGGGATCGTCGACCCAGGGACGGTCGAAGTTCTTGCCGATCTCGGAGCGCCAGATCCGCGCCCAGCGGGGCAGCGCGAGCGACGCCCTCTACCGCTACCTGGTCTGGCGGGGGGAAGACGACTTCACCGCCGGCTTCACCCTGGGCCTGCTGCCCCCGTTCTCGATGCGACCCGAGGGGCCGGTGTTCATCACCACCAACCCGTCCCTCCAGTACCAGCGGGCCCCGGCCTTCGTCCGTCCCCTCCAGCTTCCGGAGAAGGCGATCGGGCGCATGACGGACTACGACGACAAGCTCGTCCGGATCGCCGAGCGCTACCTGGACCACGACGTCCGGGCGGTCACCGGGACCACCTGCTGGTTCTCGATCCTCTTCGACAAGCTCATCGCCGCGGCCCGGGCCCGGGGCCGACGGGTCAGCACGGTGAGGGAGATCTGGCCGAACCTCCGGGTGCTCCTCGGGGGCGGAGTCGCGGCGGACCCCTACCTCCCGGTGATCCGGGAGCGGGTCGGCCGGGACGACGTCACGCTGGTCGACACCTACAACGCCACGGAAGGCGGCATCTTTGCCGCCAGCGACTTCGAAGGCGGCCCGGGGCTTCGGATGATCCCGGACCGGGGGGTCTTCTTCGAGCTCGTCCCGGTGGAAGACGTCGACGCAGACGCCCCCCGGCGGGTCCCCCTCTGGGAGGTCGAGCGGGATCGGCTCTACGCGATCCATGTGACGACGCCCTCCGGGCTCTACGCCTATCGTCTCGGCGACCTGGTGCGGTTCCCGTCGACGGACCCCCTCCGGATCGAATTCGCCGGGCGACTCTCCGGTTGTCTGTCGACGACCCAGGAGCTGACCACCCACGTGGAGGTCCAACGGGGGATGGACCACGCCCTCACCCGCTTCCCGGGGCTGACCACCGTCGACTACGGCGCTGCCGCCGACGTCGGCGTCGATGGCACGGCCAAGGCTCGGTACGTCCTCTTCGTCGAGTTTGCGGGGGAGGGTCCCTCGGATCCCACCGCCTTCGCCCAGGCCTTCGACGAAGGGCTCCAGTCGGCCAACCGGGTCTACCGAGAGCACCGCACCGACGAGACGGCGATCCTGCCGCCGGAGCTCGTGGTGATGCCCCCGGGCACCGTCGCCCGGTTCATGGCCGCCGTCGGTGGCGGCAACGTGCAGACGAAGTTCCCCAGGATCCTCGACGACGACAAGAAGGAACGGCTGCGGGCCGAGGTCGTTCGCCGGGGGTCCTGACACGATAGGAAACGGTACGGATCGATGGAAAAGCTCGGTGTCGCCATCATCGGCGTGAACGGCGCGGTCGCGTCCACCCTGGTCGCCGGGGTGGAGCTCATGAAGCGAGGGCTCGCGCCCAAGGTCGGCATGGTCACGGAGACGGAGTCGCCGAGCGACGGCCGCCTCACCGACCTCTTGGACTTCGTGCCCCTGGAAGGGATCGAGTTCGGCGGCTGGGACCTCCAGTTCCCGAACCTCTGGGCCGCGGCCACCCACCACGGGGTGTTCACCGAGGACAAGCTCCGCCCCCTCCGGGAGGTGCTGGAGCCGATGGCCCCCTGGCCGGCGGTGTTCAGCGGTGAGTACGCGGAAAACGCGAAGGGCGAGAACATCGTCAAGGTCGACGGCGGCTTCCGGGCGGAGGTCGCCCAGATCCAGGCGGACCTGGAACGCTTCAAGACCGAGCGGGGCCTCGACCGGGTGGTGATGCTCAACCTCGCCTCGACGGAAAAGTACCTCGAGCTCGAGGAGGTCCACCGGACCCTCGCCGCCTTCGAAAAGGGGCTCGACGAAAACGACCCCGCGATCGCCCCCGCGATGCGTTACTTCTATGCCGCGGCCAGGCTCGGCATCCCCCACTGCAACTTCGCCCCGAGCCTGACCCACATCCCCGCCCTGGCGGAGCTCGCGGAAGAAACCCAGACGCCCTACGCGGGGATGGACGGCAAGACCGGCCAGACCCTTCTCAAGACCACCCTGGCGGCCATGTTCCGCACGCGACGGCTCGGGATCGACGGCTGGTACTCGGTCAACTTCCTGGGGAACAACGACGGGCTGGTGCTGGATTCCCCGAGCTCAAACAAGACCAAGGTGCTCTCGAAGCAGTCCGTGCTGGACAGCATCGTCGGCTACCGGGTGGAAAACCACCAGGTCCACATCCACTACTACAAGCCCCGGGGGGATGCGAAGGAAGCCTGGGACAACATCGACATCAAGGGCTTCGCCGGCGTCCCCATGCAGATGAAGATCAACTTCCTCTGCCAGGATTCCATCCTCGCCGCGCCCCTCTGCGTCGACCTGGTGCGGCTCCTGGACGTGGCGAAGCAGAAGGGCGAACGCGGCATCCAGCGGCAGCTGTCCCTGTTCTTCAAGTCGCCCTACGCCGGCCCCGGCGAAACCCCGGAGCACGACCTCTTCAAGCAGGAGGCGATGCTGGTCGACTGGGCCCGGGAGCACGCCGACCACAAGGGCTGACCGGACGCGGGAGCGGGCGTCGGAGGGGTCAGCGCCGGCGGGCCGCCCCTCCCC
>DAPKRP010000413.1:0-3284 GCA_031800515.1 Polyangiaceae bacterium LLY-WYZ-14_1
GGCGGGCGGGACGCCGCCGGAGGTCGCCGCCCTCGACGGAGGCCTCGGGCGCGGGCTCCGGCTGGCCGCCCTGGTGGCGGGAAGCCTGGCCAGCCTGGAGCTCTTCTCCTCCTGGGCTCAGGGCGCCGTCCATCCGATCCATCGGGGGGCGAGCGCCGCGGTCGTCGTCGCGGCGGCGGTCGGCTTTCTGATCGCCCGACGCTCCGACCTCGCCCCTGGCACCGCACGGGCCATCGGCGGCCTGCTGATGATGGTCGCGGCCGGGGGGTTCGCCGTGACCGGAGTCCTCGGCTCCGGCGGCTCTGCCTGGAGCGCGATCTGGATCGCCCTGTTCTCGACGTTGGTGCCCTGCTCCGTCTCGACGACCGTCGGGAAGTCCCTCGTCGCCGCTGGGATGACCCCCGCCGTCTACCTCCTCCTCGGTGCCGGCGGCCTGCCGCTCCCCGCCCTGGCTTTCGGGGAGCTCACGGCGCTCTTCGCGCCCCCCTTCGTCGCCGCCGGCGTGGCGGTCGGCGCCGCCCGCTTCCTCGGCGGCCTCGGGGGCGAGCTCGCCCGGGCCCAGGAGGTCGGCCGCTACGAGCTGCTCCGACCCCTGCGCCGGGGCGGCATGGGAGAAGTCTGGGAAGCCCGCCATCGCTTCCTGGCTCGGCCTGCAGCGGTCAAGGTGATCCAGCCCCACGGGGACCGCGCCCCGGACGCCCGGGAACGACGCCGCTTCGAGCGGGAGGCCCAGGTCACCGCCCGCCTGCGGAGCCCCCACACGGTCGAGCTCTACGACTTCGGCGTGACCGACGACGGCGACTTCTATTACGTGATGGAGCTCCTCGAGGGGCTCGACCTGGAGGAGCTGGTGAACGCGCATGGCGCCCTGCCCCCCGCCCGGGTCGTCCACCTTCTGGCCCAGGCCCTCGACTCCCTGGCGGAAGCCCACGAGCAGGGCCTGCTGCATCGGGACGTCAAGCCCGCGAACCTGTTCGTGACCCGGCGCGGGCTGGAGAACGACTACCTCAAGGTGCTCGACTTCGGGCTGGTGAAGGAACAGGGGCCCGACGGGCGCTTCGATGTGACCCGGGACGATCGGATCTCCGGCACCCCGGCCTACCTGGCCCCGGAGATGGTGACCGGGGAAGGCCCGGTGGACGGGCGAAGCGACCTCTACTCCCTGGGCTGCGTCGCCTATTTTCTGCTCACCGGTCGGCTCGTCTTCGAGGGCAGGACGCCCCTGCAGGTGGCCGTCGCCCACGCGACGCGGGCACCCGTGCCGCCGTCCGTTCGCCTCGGCCGTCCGATCCCCGCCGAGCTCGAAGCGCTGGTCATGTCGACCCTGGCGAAGGACCCGAGGGACCGTCCGGCGAGTGCCCGGGCGATGCTCCTAGCGCTCCGGGGCATGCGCTCGATCCCCGGGTGGGGCCAGGACGACGCCGACGCCTGGTGGCGCGACCACGCCCCGGACCTCGGCCCGGCGCCGGCGGCCCCGACCTTGGCGAGCGGCGACGACGCCCCCGCTGCCGCCGCCGACCGGGACCACCGCCCCGCCCTCCACTGAGCGCTAGCCGAAGAAGGCGGCGATGGCCTCCACGACCCGGTCGAGCTCGGCGGCGGACAGGGACGGGTGGAGGGGCAATCGCAGCACCCGAGCGCTCCAGCCCTCGACCTCCGGCAGGGAGCCCGGGCCCTCGCCGAAACGCTGGCCGAAGGGGGACAGATGGAGAGGGAGATAATGGAAGACGGCGCCGATGTTCCGCGCTCGGAGGTGGGCGCTGAGCTCGTCCCGGAGCCTCCGATCGGGCAGGCGGATGGCGAATAGATGGTGCGCGCTCTCCACGCCGTCGGGGATGCACGGGAGCTCGAGGAGCCCCCGGTTCGCCAGGGGGGCCAGCGCCTCGAGGTAGGCCCGGTGGATCCCGCGCCGCTTCGCCTGGATCCGCGGGGCGTCCTCGAGCTGGGCGAGGAGCACGGCCGCCTGGAGCTCCGAGGGCAGATACGAGCCGCCGACGTCGACCCAGTCGTAGGTCGACACCTCCTTTCGGAGGAAGGCGTCCCGATTCGTGCCCTTCTGCCGCAACATCCGGGGGCGGTCGCCGAAGCGTGCCTCGTCGAAGACCAGGGCCCCGCCCTCCCCGCAGCTCAAGTTCTTGGTGTCGTGAAAGCTCAGGGTGGCGAGGTCGCCCAAGGCGCCGACGGGTCGTCCTCCATAGGAGGCGTACAGGGCATGGGCCGCGTCCTCCACGAGCCAGAGGCCGTGGGCATCCGCGAGCTCCCGGAGGGCGTCGATCGCGCAGGGGACCCCCGCGTAGTGGACGGCGACGACGGCCCGGGTTCGGGGGGTGATCCGGCGGGCGACCTCCGCCGGGTCCAGATTGCCCGTCTCTGGAAGGACGTCGGCGAAGACCGGGCGAAAGCCATGGAGGACGAAGGCGTTGGCCGTCGAGACGAAGGTGAACCCGGGGACGATGACCTCCGGCGGCTCATCGCCGCCGCCGCCGCCGTTCCGGGGCTCCCGGCAGAGGAGGGCCGCCATCTCGAGGGCGGTGGTGCAGGACCCGGTCAGCAGCGTCTCCCGCCCCCCGACGGCCCGTCGAAGCATCCGGTGGCAGCGGTCGGTGAACGCGCCGTCCCCGACGAGCTGCCCGGAGACCAGCACCTCCCCCAGATAGGCGAGCTCCCGCCGGGCGCGGTAGCGGCGGTGAAGGGGAACCGACGGGAGCGGCTCGCCACGCCGGTCCCGGGCGACCTCCTCGGTGGCGGCGCGGGGAAAGGCGCCACTCCGCGCCCGGTCCAGAGGGAGCATCCCGCTCGGCCCGCGGGGGGTCGACGGCGGCGACGGGGAGGGGACCGGTCGGACCGTGCTCACGGTCGGAACATCGGGCGGTCGCTCACGGGTTCTGAGCGCGAGCCGTCGCCGTCCTGCCGGATCTCGCGCCGATCGGTGGGCCCGGGTGCGGTCGTCTCCGGTCGGGTCCCACCCCCGGACTCCCCGACGTGCTAGGGGGGGGCCCATGCCGACACCCGCTCCCTTCGCCTTTCGTCTCTCCGGCCTCTGCCGTGGGTCCCGGGGTGCGTCCTCGCCCCTAGCCGCTCCTCGCCGGCCGCCCGGACCGGGCGTCGCCGCCCGGGTCCTCGTCACCGCCCTGGCCCTCCCGGCGGTTCTGGCGGGTTGTACCAAGACGGAGGGCGACGGCGATGAGGACGAAGCGACGGAGGGCGCCTCCACGGAGGGTTCCGGGGACACGGAAGAAGGGGCCACCGCCGAGGGAACGCCCGGCGAAGGGGCCGCGGGGGGG
>DAPKRP010000414.1:0-1511 GCA_031800515.1 Polyangiaceae bacterium LLY-WYZ-14_1
GCGGTTTCCACTTCGAGGAGTGAAGCCCGCTCCAGCAGCTTCCTCGCCGTCTCCTCTGATACCTGGCGGGAGTCTCCCCCATGGCCTCGTTCATGCTCGGGACCTCTCAGGTGGTTCTCAGGATCGTGGCCGAGCACCCCTGCGGACGCGTTGCCGTGATGGTTGCACCGGCGAGAGATATGGGGACTCGTTGTGGATCGGCCGGACGAACCACGTCACAACTGCGCCCCTCACCGTCGCGGAAGGGCGCCGTAGCGGCTGTTGAGGGGCGCCGGCCCGCCCCACGGTGCACGTCTTCATCTCGCTCGATCGATGACGACCGCGGAATCGGCGAACTCCCTCGCCACCCCGGGGCGTGTCCCGACGAGTCGCCGAGAACCCGGGTCCGGCGCCCCGATTCACCGCCACCCCAGCAGGCGAAGGGCCCAGGTGAGGGCGAAGGAGACCATGCCCAGGAGGAGGACCAGGGAAATGATATCCGCGGGCCTCGAGAGGAGACGTCTGAAGGTGCCCCACGCACCCCCGTCGAGCTCACTGGCGGTCCGAGGGGTGAGGGCGCCGGGGCCCGCGACAGGTGGCCGGCGGGAGGCCATCGCGCCCGGGCCCGAAGTGGGGCTGGCATGGGCGCCGGCAGCGCGCCGGGCCTCCCGCTCGGCCCCATCGGGATCGCTCGCGGAGGGACGGAGGTCCGGGCGCAGCCACGATGGCGTCTCCCTCCGCGAACCCCTGGCCTCCGCGGCCCGGGAGTCGTCCGCAGGGCGGGGTCGGGACCTTCTCTGCTTCGCCCCGCTCCAGGGAATCGGGGGGCCTGTCGGATCGAGCCCGGCCGGGGGCAGTCCGTCGGGACGAAAGGCCTCATCGTCGTCGGGACGCAGGATCCAGCCCAGAGGGTAGCGGTCGTCGCCGGGGCCGCTCATGTGCGCCTACCCGCCCAGGACCACGGCGTCGGGGATCTCGTAGCGCTCGTCGCCGACTCGGACGAAGTGCAGCTCCGCCTCCTTCGTGGCCGACAAGGGGCCCGTGCGATCGGCCTGCGAGACGTCGGCCCCGATGGGGACCCCCGTGCGGAAGTAGGCGGTGCGCTGCCGGCCGTCGGGACCCTTGCAGGCAATGCCGCCGGGTACCACGGCTGGCGCGAGCCGGCCGACGATCTCGGCCGAGGTGGAGGGCGCCCCCCGCAGATCGAGAACCCCCTCGACCCCCGTCACCTGCCAGTTCCGGGGGCCACCCTCATGCGGAGGCGAGGCCGTGTGGTTCTGCGCCGACAGGACCTCGGCGCAGACGAAAAGGGTCAGGAGGAGGGGCATCGCGCGTGTCATGTCGGAAAGATACGGGCCGACGCACCGATGCGCCTCTCCCGGCCCGCGGCCACCGAATGCCCGCGCCGCCCACATCCCGGCCCACGGCGGCGGGGCGGAGCCTGCGGCCGTTCTGAGGGCGGGGATCGGGGGGCTCCGCCCTCAGAGCGGAATGTTGCCGTGCTTCTTGAGCGGATTCGAATCCCGCTTGTT
>DAPKRP010000415.1:0-6186 GCA_031800515.1 Polyangiaceae bacterium LLY-WYZ-14_1
GGGCGGGCACCTTCGGGTCCCGGTTCTCGTAGACGTCGAAGGTCTCCGTCTCGCCCGTGGCGGGATCGATCGCCCAGATCTCCCCGGTCCAGAAGCCCGTCACCCAGACCCGGCGGTCCGGCCCGACCACCAAGTCATGGGGAAGCTCTGTCTCGGCGTGGGGGATCGGGTATTCGGTGATCACCAGGTTGGCCACCCGCCGGGGGTCCATCGGGGCCGGTGCCGAGACCTCCGCGACCTTGTCGGCGGCGAAGTGCTCGGCGAGCCACTTGCTGTAGGCCGCGTCGTCGAAGTCCGGTGGAATGACCTCGTAGACGTCCATCTCCCGCATCTTCGCGATGACCTCGGCCCAGCCGGCTTCGTCCCGAGGAGCGCCTTCGGGGGTCACCCGGTCGGCGGTCATCCCGTGACAGGTGCCGCAGTTCAGGATGAGCTCCCGGCGGGTATCGCCGTCCGGCAGCTTCGCCAGCCAGGCGGAGGTCGGGACCGCGTGGGTGCGGTCCCCCGGGGTCAGGGAAAGCGCCAGCTGGGCACCGGCCTCGGCGGTGATGTCGACCTGGGAGCTCGCCGGGACGTGGCCGGGGTAGTGGCCCCGGACCTGGTAGGCCCCCGCCGGCAGCCCTTCGATGTCGAAGGAGCCATCCGGCCCGGTGAAGACGGTGGTCTCGATCCCGTTGGAGGTCGCCTTGGCGGTGACCATGAAGCCCGCCGCCGGCTGATCGCCGACCTGGACCGTGCCGTGGATGCCCGGCGGCGTCGGGGGCGGGGCCGGCTCCGCCGGCTGCTCGTTCTTCTCCCCGTCGTCGCCGCGGCCGAACAGGCTGTCGCAGCCCGCCAGCATCAGCACACACCACACCATAAGGCTTCGTCGCGTCACGCCAGTACCTCCCGGTCGAGGGCCGGGACGGTACCTGCCCCCTCCTGGTTTTCGCAACCGGCGAGTCGGTCGGTGGCCGGGATGGTGGGCACGCCTCCCGGGTCGGCCCCCGGGAGGCGGCGTCTTCGCGGCGACCGGAGCGTTACTTTGAGCGACCCTCTCAGGCGGCCTGGCGGGTTTCGTCGTCCTCTGGCTCGTGCCCCTGGATCTCCTCCATGGTCGGCGGGACGAGGTCTTCCGTGGTGTAGGGGAGGTTCTGGATGCCCTCCTCGAGCCAGCCGTGGCGGCCTTCCAGAAGATCCTTGCCGATGCGGCGTTCGATGGCGTCGTCGTTGCGCCAGAGCGCCCGGAGGTCCCGCCGGATCCGCGTCTCCGCGGCCCGGGCGACGGCGACGGTCAGTCGTCGGGCGCTCTTCGCGTTCGCCGCATCCGTCTCGTCGAGGTGCTGGGCCCGGCGGATGGCGCAGGTCATGACGAAGATCTCGAGGGCGACGTCGACCGCCCGGAACAAAAAACCCTGCCGCCGTTCCAGCCCGGCGCGATGGACGACCATCCCGTGGAACAGGGCGCGGGCCAGGCGGCGCGTCGCCCGCTCCGCGAAGCGCATGTGCTTCCCGAGGGCGCCGTATTCCTTCTTGAACTTCGGCCAGCGGCCCCACTTGAACCACAGGCTCGGGTACCAGCCGGCGTAGAAGGCGACGATGTTCGGTAGCGCCTTGAGCTTGTCCATCGCCGTCGCCTTCGGGTGAACGAGGCTGCCGGCCACCTCGAGGTGCTTGTCCAGAGCCTCCCGGGCGATGAACAGGTGCATCACCTCGCTCGACCCCTCGAAGATGAGGTTGATGCGGCTGTCCCGCATCATGCGCTCGATGCCGATGGCGGGCTCTCCCCGATCCGCCAGGGAACGCTCCGTCTCGAAGCCCCGGCCACCCCGCACCTGCAGCGTCGTATCCACCAGGTGCCAGGCGCGCACCGTGTTCCATTCCTTCGCCGCCGCGGCCTCGAGGCGGATGTCCCGGTCCGGGTCGTCCGCCAGGTGGCCGAGGGCCTGGGCCACGGATTCCAGGGCGTAGGCGCTACTGGCGATGAAGGCGTTTTGCTTGGCGATCGCGTCGTGCTTTCCGATCGGCACGCCCCACTGGACCCGCGCCGTCGACCACTTTCGGACGATCTCCGTGCATTTCTTGGCCATGCCGCCGGTCACGGCGGGGAGGCTCAGGCGCCCCGTGTTCAGGGTGGTCAGGGCGATCCGAAGCCCTCGGCCTTCTTCCCCGATCAGGTTTTCCGTGGGAACCCGGACGTTCTCCAGCCGGATGTAGGCGTTGGCGAGGGCGCGCAGCCCCATGAAGCGGCAGCGGTGCTCGACCGTCGCCCCCGGGTCGTTCATGTCGACGACGAAGGCGCTGATCTTCCCCGTGTCGGGATGCCGGGCCATCACCACGATGAGCTCCGCCAGGGTGCCGTTGGTCGTCCAGAGCTTCGCCCCATTCAGCACGAAGCCGTCTTCGGTTCGCTCGGCGGTGGTGGCGAGGCGCGCCGGGTCCGATCCGACGGCGGGCTCGGTCAGGGCGAAGGCGCTGATCGCCCCCTTGGCGCAGCGCGGCAGGAATCGGCGCTTCTGCTCTTCCGTGCCGAAGAGAAGCGTCGGCTGAGGCACGCCGATGGCCTGGTGGGCGGAGAGGAGCCCGACCAGGTTTCCGTCGACGCTGCCCAGGTAGGCCATCGCCCGGACGTACTCCGCGTGGTGGAGCCCCAGGCCGCCGTATTGCTTTGGGATCTTCATCCCGAAGGCGCCGATCTCCGCGAGCTCCTGGACGATGTCCTCCGGGTACTCGCCGGACTCGTCGATGGCGACGGAGTCCACCTTGTCCAACACCCGGCGCAGGTCCTCCATGAAGGACGTGAACTCCGGGCGGGTGGGCTCGTCGAAGGCGGCGGTCTCGATGAGCTCGGGCCGGAAGCGGCCGAGGAAGACCTCCCGCAGGAACGACCCCCCCTTCCAGGAGATCTCCCGGGATTCCTCGGCCACCTCGCGGGATTCGATCTCCGCCGTCGGGGACGGGGGCTGGTCCACCGGTTCCCGGCGGGTCTGGACGTGGGGCTCGCTGGACTGCGCGGCGTCGGTCATGGGCTGTTAGAGCGCAAGAGCCACGCCAGCCGCCCCCAAGACCGGAGGCCGCTCGTCCGTGTGGCCCGACCCCCCGGATGGCGCGTTTCGCCTCGGGCATCCCGTCGCATCCCGCTCGGCAGCCGGGGAGGGCCGTCGGCGTCGGTCAGCCGGGGTCGGTGCGCTTCTTGGCCGCCAGAGCGCGGATGCGGAGACGCAGCGCGTTCAGGCGGATGAAGCCGGTGGCGTCCCCCTGGTCGTAGACCGCGTCTTCCTCGAAGGTGGCGAAGGCGGGGTCGTACAGCGTCTGCGGGCTGCGCCGGCCGGTGACCTGGGCGGCGCCCTTGAAGAGCTGGAGCCGGGCCTCGCCGGTCACCGGCTGCTGCACCTCGTCGATGAGGGCCTGCATCGCCTCTCGCTCCGGGGCGAACCAGAAGCCCTGGTAGACGGCCCGGGCGTAGTCCGGGATCAGGGCGTCCCGGATCCGAAGCGCCTCCCGGTCGACGGTGATCGATTCGACCGCCCGGTGCGCCAGGTGGAGCAAGGTGCCGCCGGGGGTCTCGTAGACGCCCCGGCTCTTCATCCCGACGAAGCGGTTCTCCACGATGTCGACCCGGCCGACCCCGTGCTCGGCGGCCAGTTCGTTCAATCGGGTGAGCAGCGCCGCCGGGTCCGAGAAGCGATCCCCGTCGACGGAGACCGGGTTCCCCGCCTCGTAGCCGATCACCACCTCCCGGGGGGTGTCCGGGGCCTCCCGGGGGTCCGTCGTCCAGCGGAACATGCCCGGGTCCGGCGCGGCCCAGGGGTCCTCCAGCACGCCCCCTTCGTAGGAGATGTGGAACAGGTTCGCGTCCATCGAGTAGGGCTTCTCCGCCGTCACCTCGATGGGGATCCGCCGCTCCTTCGCGTAGG
Organism: Polyangiaceae bacterium LLY-WYZ-14_1; assembly: GCA_031800515.1. Lineage (GTDB taxonomy): Bacteria > Myxococcota_A > Polyangia > Polyangiales > DAPKRP01 > DAPKRP01. The sequence continues at coordinate 3,897 of DAPKRP010000415.1, forward strand.
CGATGCAGTCGCTCCGGGAGCGCAGGTTCCATTCCCGCCAGGGAGCCACGATGCGCAGCCCGGGCTCGAGGGCCAGGGCGGTCAGCTCGAAGCGCACCTGGTCGTTGCCCTTCCCCGTCGCCCCATGGCTGATGGCGACGGCGTCCGTGCGCCGGGTGGCGTCGACCAGGCCCTTGGCGATGACCGGCCGGGCGATGCTGGTGCCCAGGAGGTAGGTGCCTTCGTAGATCGCGTTGGCCCGAAGCATCGGGAGGCAGAAGTCCCGGACGAACTCGGTGCGCAGGTCGTCGACGATGCAGTCGACGGCGCCGGTGGCCATCGCCTTTCGCTTCACCTCGGCCAGGTCCTCCCCCTGGCCGACGTCCGCGCAGTAGGCGACCACCTCGTAGCCGTGCTCCTCCCGGAGCCAGGCTAGGATCACGGACGTGTCGAGACCGCCGCTGTAGGCGAGCACCACCTTGGCCATCAGTCGTCTCCGCTCCTTCTCCGGGACCGGCGCCGAGCGGTCCCTTGCCGGGAGGCATGGCGCCCATCCCGGGTCGAGCCCGCGAGCCTGGGCGAGGCCCCGACCGGGGTCAACCGGTGGTAGCCTCCCCCGCCATGCTTGGACGTCGTCGTACCTTCTTCCGTCGCGACGGGCGGGCCGGACCGCGGGTCGGCTTCCCCGGGGCCCGTGGGCTGCTTCTGACCGTCGCCGCCGTGGTCGGTGTCGGGCTTTGGACGACGGCCTGCGGCGATGGTGGCGAGCCGGGGTCCTCTCCCTTCGACGACGGCGGGCTCCTGGATGGCGGACCGGCCCGCGACGACGGCTCGGAGGACGCGGGCCCCGTCGCCCCGGAGCTCCTCCTGCCGCGGACCGGCCTGGTACCGGAGGAGCTCGCGGTCCTGGTCGCCGACGGAGACCAGGTCTCGGAAGCCCTGGGCGCCTACTATCTGGAAGCCCGGGGTCTGCCGATGGCGAACCTCGTCGAGCTCCCCATCACGACCGGCGAGGCGGTGATGTCCCGGGAGGATTTCGCCGTCGTCCAGAACGCGCTGGCGGAGGCCCTGCCGGACGGCATCCAGGCGTTCCTTCTGACCTGGACCGAGCCCTACCGGGTCGACTGCATGTCCATCACCACCGCCTTCGCCCTGGGCTTCGACGAGGCCTTCTGCCGCACGATGGCGCCCTGCTCTCCCACCGCGGCCATCGACTACAACGGAAGCGCATCGACGCGTCCCTTCGACGACCACGGGCTTCGGCCGACCATGATGCTGGCCGTGCGTCCCGACGACGCCGACGGCGAGCCGGACCCCGACGCGGCCATCGCCGCAGGCCAGGCCCTCATCGATCGCGGGGTGGCCGCGGACGACACCTTCCCCACCGGCGACGGCTATTACATGCGCACCGGGGACAACGCCCGGAGCGGTCCCCGGGCGCTGGCGTTCTCTCAGATGCCGGAGCTCTGGAGCCACGACGGCGGGCTCCGCGTCTTTTTCCGGGACGGCCCGGGGCAAGGGGATGACGTCGTGCTCCGTGACGTCGAGGACGTCCTGTTCTACGCCACCGGCGCCGTCCGGGTCGCCGACATCGCCAGCAACCGGTACCTGCCCGGCGCCGTCGCCGAGCACCTGACCAGCTTCGGCGGCCAGGTGCCGGACAGCGGTCAGATGAGCATCCTGGAATGGCTCGAGGCGGGAGCGACGGCCAGCTACGGGACGGTGATCGAGCCCTGCAACTTCCCGCAGAAATTCCCGGAGCATCGGCTCCTGGTCGACTTCTACGTCCGGGGGAACACGGTGGTGGAGGCCCTCTGGAAGAGCGTCGCCTGGCCCGGCGAGGGCCTCTTCGTCGGCGAGCCTCTGGCGCGGCCCTGGGGGAGACAGGACGCCCGGGTCGAGGGGGACGAGGTCGTCTTCACCACGACCGCCCTCGGGCCCCGGGACGAAGGGGTGATCGAGGCCGCGGACGACCGGGATGGCCCCTGGCGAGTCGTCGCCGACGGGTTCACCACGGCGCGGCCCCGCCAGGTCGAGCTCCGGGCGCCCCTCGACGGGGCGCGCTTCTACCGGCTCGGGATCCGATGAGCGCCTCTTCGGGAACGCCGCGGACCCGGCAGGCGGCCGCATCGACGATAGGCGTCCGCCGACCCCCTCGACCGCGGCTAGTAGCTCTGCCCCTCGCGTGGGCCGTCGCCGCCTTGTTCCTCCTTCCAGCCCTTGGGCTCGCTGCCTGCGACCGGGGGACCGGAAGCGGCCCCGGCTCGGCGAAGGGCACCGACGGCCCGGCGGGCGCCGGGAGCGGGCGGCC
>DAPKRP010000416.1:0-3410 GCA_031800515.1 Polyangiaceae bacterium LLY-WYZ-14_1
GGCGCTCTCCCCCGGCGCCTCCCGCCGGCGCGGCGACGACCGTCGTCGCCCCACCGGGGGCGGGCTCCCGGCCGCCCTGTGGGTCCCGCCCCGTGCCGGCGCAAGCGACCACCAGGCTGGCCGCCGCGGCGAGGGCGACGCGGCATCCCGCCGAGCCCATCCCGTTCAACGGTAGGCCGACCGGGCCTCGGCCGGACCATGGGCCCCGGAGCCCTCGTCCCCGGAGGACGGGTCCGGCTGGAAGTCCAGGGCGACGCCGTTGATGCAGTGGCGCTTCCCCGTCGGCGGCGGACCGTCATCGAACACGTGGCCGAGGTGCCCGCCGCAGCGGGCGCATTCGACCTCGACCCGGACCATCCCGAGGCTCGCGTCCCGCTTCTTGGTGATGCGGCCTTCCGCCACGGGCTGGGTGAAGGACGGCCAGCCGGTGCCCGAGTCGAACTTCGCCCGGGAGGGATAGAGCGGGGCACCGCAGCCCGCACAATGGAAGGTCCCCGTCCGATGCTCCTCGAGGAGGGGGCTGGTGAAGGGACGCTCCGTGCCCTCCTCCCGAAGGATCCGGAACTCCTCCCGGGTGAGGCGCTGCCGCCATTCCGACTCGGACAAGGTCAGCTCTTCTCCGATCGGCGGTGGGTTGGCGTCGACGAAGGACCGAGGCTCCTCCGGGCCCGGCCATCCACCGGAAGACGGTTCCGAGGCGGGCGTCTCGCCTCCCCCCGGGGGCTTCGAGCAGGCCGTTCCGAGACACACCGCGAGACAGACCAGGACGATGGATCGTCGCTTCATCGTGAAGTCCTACCATCTCGCGGCGAGGGACGACGGAACGCCCCTCCCGAAGCGCCGTCGGCGAGCCTGCGGCGGCCGCTGCTCAGCCCCGGCGCCGGGCGGCCAGGATCGCGACCAGGGCGGGGGCTCCGAGGGCCGCCGTGAGCACGCCGACGGGAAGCTCCCGATCCGGCAGCAGGAGCCGGGCCGCGGTGTCCGCGGCGACCAGGAAGCCCGCCCCGAGGATCGCCGAGCCCCGGAGCAGGCCCGCGGGGCTTGGTCCGAGGACCGCTCGCACCAGGTGGGGGACCAGCAGCCCGACGAAGGCGATGGGCCCACACCAGGCGACGCAGGCGGCCACCCCGAGGGAACCGAGTCCGATGCCGAGGATCCGGACCCGGGGGACCGCCACCCCCTGGGCGGCGGCCAGATCGTCCCCGCGACCCAGCGCCCGAAGGCTGCGACCCAGGCCCAGCAGGCCCACGCCGACGACGAGGGTCACGGGGGCGAGGAGCCAGACGCCCTCGAAGCCGACCTGGGGCAGGTAGCCGAAGGACCAGCGGACCGCGTCGGCCACGGTCTGGGCGTCGCTGGTCGCCTGGAGCGCCGTCGCCAGGGCGCTCGCCGCCAGGCTCGTGGCGATGCCCGCCAGAAGCACGTCGGCGATGGGCGTGCGACCGCTGGCCGCGACGGCGGCGGCGACCGTGCTCGCCACCACCGCCCCGAGGAAGGCGCCGGCGAGCACGGTGGGGATGCCCAGGGCGACGGTGGGTGCCAGGCCGCCCAGGCGCAGGGCGACGAGCGCCCCCAGGGTCGCTCCCGCCGTGGTGCCTACGGTGCTCGGGGTGGCCAGGCCATTGGCGAAGAGCAGCTGATAGACGGCGCCGACCAGCCCGAGGGTGGTTCCGACCAACGCCCCCACCAGCACCCGGGGGATCCGGAGCTGGGTGAGGACGAAGCCCCCCCGGGGACCCGACAGGCTCTCCGGGTCGCCGACGATGGGGGCGAGGCCGACGACGAAGACCGTTCCGAGGACGAGGGCGACCCATCGACCGGCTCGGCGCCCCCTCGAGGGGGTCGCGCTCGTCACCGATCCTCCGGCTGGGGGAGGTGCCAGCGACGCCCGTCGACCTCGACGGAGCGGAAGCGGCAGCCGAAGGTCTCGGAAAGCGCCTCGGCGAGACGGGGATCGTCGAGGCGGCCGAGTCGACGCAGCCGCCCCCGGGTCAGCCCGAGGACCTGGACCGCTCCAGGGGATGCGGCGAGCTCCGACAGCAGGTTGACCTCGTGGCTCACGCAGAGCACGGCCCGGCCCCCGTCCTCTCGAAGCCCCCGGATGCGCCGATAGGTGTCGATCTGGGCAGCGGGGTCGAGGTGGTTCGCCGGTTCGTCCAGTAGCAGGAGGGGCGCCTCCTGGGCGACCAGGGCGGCCAGGCAGACCCGCTGCCGCTCCCCCCCGGAGAGGCTCGGGAAGGGGCGATCGGCGAGGGGCCGGACGCCCAGGGCCGCCAGGGCCTCGAGGGCGGCGGCTCGCACCTCCCGTTCCGGCTCGCGGAAGCGGAAGCGTCCCGCCGCGACCACCTCCCAGGCGGGCAGGGCCTCGGCGACGGCGGCGGTCTGGGGAAGCCAGGCGACCCGGGCCGCCCGGGCCCGGGGGGTCAGCCGGAGGGCCGGCGTCCCGCCCAGCAGCACCGTACCTGCGGCCGGGGTCATCAGGCCGAGCACCGCCCGCAGGAGCGTGGTCTTTCCGGAGCCGTTCGGCCCGACCAGGGCGGCGCACTCCCCGGGGCCGAGGGCGAAGGCCGCCTCCTCGAGGAGCCGCCGCCCCCCGAGCTCCAGGCGGAGCCCGTCGATCCGAAGGGGCGGCGCCCCGCTGGTGCCTCCCGGGCTCGTCGCCCGGGGTTGCCGGTCGGTCACCGCGTCAGCGCTCCTCGAGGGCCGCCCGAATCCGTGGAACCAGCTCGAGCAGGGTGGGCCCGGTGTGGAGGACCGCCGGGCCCGCCACCACGGCGATCCGCCCCTCCCGGACCGCTGCGAGCACGGTGAGCGCTTCGAGCTGACCTCGGGTGCGGGCCGCGTCCGCGGGGGATTCGCCGAGCACGAGGATCGCCGGCGGGTCCAGGCGGACCAAGGCTTCCAGGCCGAGCTCCGGGGCGCCGGACGGGGGGTCGGGGACCGCATTCCGGGCGCCAGCGGCCTCGAGGGCGGTGCCGTGGAGCGAATCGGCACGGACGTACCAGAGGGACTTCAGCCGGTCGTCGGCCCCGGCGGCGAGCACGGCGAGCACCCGGGGGGCCTCGTCAGGGGTGGCGGCGGCGGCCGCGGCGAGCTCCTGCTCGAATCGTCTCGCGAGGGCCTCGGCCGCCGGGACGGCGTCGACGGCGGCGCCCAGGCGGCGGATGCTGGCCGCGGCCTCGTCCACCGTGCGCCAAGGCAGGATCATCGTCGGGGCGATGCGGGCCAGGGCGGCCTCCCGGATGCCCGCGGCGCGCTCGGTGACGATCAGGGTGGGGGCGACCCGGGCCAGCGTCTCGAAGCTCGGCGTCAGCCCGGTGCCGGCCCGGGGGGGACGGCGTCCGGAGGGGAGGGGAAGCGGCCCGTAGTCGCTGACCGCCACCAGGTGGTCGGCCCGGTCGAGGGCGATG
>DAPKRP010000417.1:0-4100 GCA_031800515.1 Polyangiaceae bacterium LLY-WYZ-14_1
CCGCCGGCGGCGTCGGGGTGCGCCGGCGGTTCGTCGAGGCCGTCGCCGGCAACCAGACCCGGAAGGTGGCGCCCTCCCCGGGCCGGCTTTCCAGGTCGACCAGGCCGCCGTGGGAGTCGACGATGTTGCGCACCAGGGTGAGCCCGAGCCCGATCCCGTGCGGCCGACCGGACCAGAACGTATCGAACAGCCGGGCGGCCTGCTCCGGGGGCACGCCTGGCCCCTGATCCGAGACCTCGAGCCAGACCCCGTCTCCCGCCCCCTCCGACGGACCCAACCGAACGGTGACCTCGCCCTCCCGGGGCGAGGCCTGGAGGGCGTTCTTGAGCAGGTTCCAGAGGACCTGCCGGATCTGGTCGGCGTCCACCTCGGCGACCACGGGGGATGCGGGGCAGCTCAGGGAAAGGGTGACGCCCCCGGCGGGGCCCGCCTCGGCGACGGCGACGACCTCCTGCGCCAGTCGACAGAGGTCCGTCGGCGCCGGGGCCGGCGCCTGCGGTCGGCCGACCTGAAGCATCCTGCCCACCAGCTCGTTCAAGCGGTCGACCTCGCGTCCGACGATCGACAAGAGCTGCTTTTCTTCGGCGCCGAGGTTCGGTGCCTCGGCGACGAGCTCCACGGACCCGGCGATCGAGCTCAGCGGGTTCCGGATCTCGTGGGCCAGGCCCGCCGCCAGCCTCCCGAGGGCCGCGAGCCGCTCCGCCCGGTCCGCCTGCTCCCGAAGCTCCCGGAGCTCGGATAGGTCTTGGAAGCTCACCAGGTGACCGTTGACCCGTCCTTCGGAACCGACGAGCACGTTTCGCGTCACGCCGACGGGGAAGGGCGTCCCGTCCACCCGCCGCCCGTCCCCTTCCGCCCGCTCCGGGGTGGGCGCGTCGAGGCGGACGGGGAGCACGGAGGCGACCTCCCGGCCGAGGATCTCCCGAGGGGCGGCCCCGAGCATCGCGGCCCCCGCCTCGTTGACCGAGCGGATCTGACCCGCGAGGTCGGTCGTGACGAGGCCGCTCGACAGGGATCGGACGATGTCGTCGGTCAGGAGCGCGAGGCTCCGGGCGCTCGCGGTCGCGATGCGGAGCGCACCCCCGGTCCGGTGGAGGCGCTCGGCGAGATTCCCCGCCAGGAGCCCGACCAGGACCAGGCCGACGAGGTTCGCCATGAGCAGCATGCCGGCGTCGTTCGCGCCGAGTCGATATCGATAGCCGGCCTGGTCCGGGGGGGCGGGGATCCAGCCATTCGATAGGGGGATGCCGCCGACCAGCAGGATGAGCCCGGCGGCCAGGGCGGTCGCCCGAGCCGCCCGAGCGCCGACGATGAGCGCGGCGAGGAGGACCACCACGCCGTAGAGGGCGGCGAAGACGCTCGCCAGGCCCTGGGAGACGTAGACCAACCCGGTGGTGAGCCCGAGGTCCCAGGCGATCTGGGCCCCGCCGAGCTGGACGTATCGGCGCGGGTCGTCCAGCAGCACGGCGAAGCCGATGCTCGCGGCGTAGGTGCCGGCGATGAGGGCGATGAGGAAGCGCGGCGTGAAGTCGTCGAAGGCCTGACCGTGGCTCACGGCGAGGAGGGAGGTGGCCCCGAGGAACAGGGTGGTCACCACCAGCCGCCCTCCGATCAGCCACTCGAGCCGGCGGCGTCGCCCGGCGAGGTCTTCCTCCGGGCCTCGGGGGGATGCGGTGACCGCCGACACGCGACCGGTCTGGTCGAGGCGCTCCCGGCTCGCCGGGCTCGACGCCGCCCGCCACGGAGGGAACGGGGTTCGCCGGGGCAGCCCCATGCTCCCGGAGGCCGACGGGGAAGGAGGGTCCGTCCGCGGGGGGGCGCCGTCTGCGCCGGTCCCGTCGACGGGGCTCCCCTTCCCGTGCCTGGTCACTGGGTCTGGAGCTTGCCCGCGATCTCGAAGATCGGCAGGTACATCGCCACCAGGATGAACCCGACGATACCGCCGATGACCACCATCATGATGGGTTCGAGGAGGGAGGTCAGGGCGGCCACGGCGATGTCGACCTCTTCCTCGTAGAAATCGGCGATCTTGGTCAGCATCTGGTCCAGCGCGCCGGTCTGCTCACCGACGCCGATCATCTGGACGACCATCGGGGGGAACACCCCGGTCTGCAGCAACGGCTCGGCCATGGTCGAGCCTTCCCGGATGCGGTCCGTGACCCGCAGGATCGCCTGTTCGACGACCACGTTGCCCGCCGACTTCCCCACGATGTTCATCGCGTCGAGGATCGGCACGCCGGAGCCGAGCAAGGTGCCCAGGGTACGGGTGAACCGGGCGACGGCGATCTTCCGCATCGTCGGCCCCAAGATCGGGACGGTGAGGATCAGGCGGTGCCAGAATTCTTTGCCGGCCGGCTGGCGGTAGCTGTAGGAGATCCCCGCGGAAGCGGCGGCCAGGATCAGGACCAGCCAGATGCCGTTCCCGACAAACCAATCGGAGATACCGATGACCAACTTCGTGAGCTCCGGCAGCTGATCCGCGCCACCGAAGTCAGCGAACATCGCTTCGAAGGACGGGATGACGAAGACCATCATCACCACGACCACGGCGACCGCCACCAGCCCGACGGCGGTCGGATAGACCAGAGCGCCCCGCACCTGCCTCCGAAGCTTGACCCGCTTTTCGATGTAGACCGCCAGACGCTGCAGGATGACGTCGAGGATACCCCCGATCTCGCCAGCAGCGATGAGGTTGACGAAGAGCTCGTCGAAGATCTTCGGATGACGTCGGAGGGCGTCGGAAAACGTGGCGCCTTCTTCGACGGCGTTCTTGATGTCCTTCAATATCGCATTGAAGGCTTTATTATCCCCCTGGGTGGACAGGATCTCGAGGCACTGGACCAGGGGGAGACCGGCGTCGATCATGGTCGCGAACTGCCGGATGAAGACCACCAGCTCCTTTTCCGATACGGGGGAGCCGAAGGTGATGTTGATGTTGTTGAGGTCGAGGCTGCCCTTCTTACGGACCTTGGTCGGATTGAGCGCCTGGGCCCGTAGGCGGGACTGGACCGCGTCCGCCGAGTCCGCCTCCATCGTCCCCTTGCGGAGCTCTCCGGTGCGTCCTTTCGCTTCCCAGGTGAACGTCGCCATCAGTCAGGTTCTCCGATAGGGGGAACGACCGAGGCGGCGGTTCCCCAAACAATGTCTCCCCGACGGGAGCCCGGGCTCTGGCGTCAGCGGACCACCAGAGACCCCTGGGAGATCATCTCCTGGAGCTCCGTGGGGTCTTCGGAATGGGCCAGGGCCTGCTCGTGGGTGATCGTCCCCTGGGCGTGCAGCAGGTAGAGCCCCTGGTTCATGGTCTGCATCCCGGAGGTGGTCTGACCGGTCTGCATCGACGAGTAGATCTGGTGGATCTTGTCCTCTCGAATCAGGTTTCGGATCGCCGGGTTCGGCACCATCACCTCGCAGCAGAGGGCGCGGCCGGGGCCGTCTGCCCGGGGGATCAGCACCTGGCTGACCACCCCCTGCAGGGAAAAGGACAGCTGGGCTCGCACCTGGGTCTGCTGGTGCGGAGGGAACACGTCGATCATGCGGTTGATCGACTGAATCGCCCCGTTCGTGTGCAACGTCGCGAAGACCAGGTGTCCGGTCTCGCTGATCGTGAGGGCGGCCTCGATGGTCTCGAGGTCCCGCATCTCGCCCACGAGCACGACGTCCGGGTCCTGCCGGAGCACGTACTTGAGGGCGCCCTTGAAGTTCATGGTGTCGGAGCCGATCTCCCGCTGATTGACGACGCAGAGCTTGTTCGGGTGCAGGTATTCGATCGGATCTTCGATGGTGACGATGTGCTGCCGGGTTTCGGCGTTGATCTTGTCGATGATCGACGCGAGGGTCGTCGACTTACCGGAGCCGGTGGGACCGGTGACCAGCACGAGCCCCCGGGGCAGCTCGGCGAGCCGGGCGACCACCGGCGGCAACCCCAGGTCGGCGAAGGACCGCACCCGGAAGGGGATGGTCCGGAAGGCGGCGGCGACGGCCCCCCGCTGCATGAAGATGTTCGCCCGGAAGCGGGAAAGGCCTTTGACCCCGAAGGACAGGTCGAGCTCGTTCTCCCGTTCGAAGCGGATCTTCTGTTCTTCGCTCAGCACCGAGTAGCA
>DAPKRP010000418.1:0-4432 GCA_031800515.1 Polyangiaceae bacterium LLY-WYZ-14_1
CCCGCCCCCGCTTCCCGAAACAACGTCAGCAGCCGCTTCAGCACGGCTCAGCCGTCGACCAGGGCGGACCACAGCTGGTCGTCGGCGAGGCGCGCATCGATGTCCACCTCGAAGGCGTCGGCGACCGGCGCGAACACGGTCGGGTCCGCCTGGTGGACCGCCCGGAGCGCCTCCCGGCACTGGGCGACGGCGCCGGCGGTCATGCCGCCGAGGGGCGGCCGGCATCCCCCCTCCACCATGCCGAGCCCCCGCATCATGGTCTTCAGGGGGGCTGGGTTCTTGAAGGTGTCGGTGACCTCGAAGGCTCGGCCGTCGGGAAGGGTTCGCACGCTCGTCGCCTTGCAGCCGACCAGTCGGAAGAGCGGCGCCAGGGTCTGGGCGATGCCGTCGGCCCGCGCCGCGTCGCCCCCCCGGGCGGCAGCGACCATCTCGACGAGCGCCCGCGGCGCCAGGTTCGACATGACGCTGACCACCCCGGAAGCGCGGATCTCCGGGTCCCGGATCATCCCCAGGGTCTTGTCGTCGTCGCCGCTCAGGATGGCCAGCCCGTCGCCGGCGAGGGCGCGGTCCCTGCGCATCCGGTCGAGGTCTCCCGTCGCCTGCTTGACCGCGGGAAAGGCGTCCGGGTGCTCCAGGTGGAGCACCGCGAGGTCCTCCGGGCCCAGGGCGCAGCCGGTCCGCCCCGGGATCACGTACGGTACCAGGGGCAGGTCGGGGGCCTGTTCTCGGATGCGGCCGTAGTAATGGAGCCGCAGCTCCAGGCTGCTCGGGTCGTTGTAGTAGCAGTCGACGAGCAGCGCGGCGTCGGCGCCGGCGGCCTTCGTGTTGCGGACGTGATTGATCGCCGTCCGGGTGTCGTTGCTCCCGGAGCCAGCCATCACCCCGATCCGGCCATCGGCGAGCCGCACGGTCTCGGCGACGAAGCGTTCGTGCTCGTCGAAGGTCAGCGTCGGGGATTCCCCGGTGGTACCGCAGGGGGCGACTCCGGTGACGCCGCCGGCGACCTGCAGCTCGACGAGCAGGCGATGCCGCGCCTCATCGATCTGGCCATCGGCGCGGAAGGGCGTGGCGAGCGCCGTCCAGACGCCCTGGCTCTCGAAGGTCATGGTCCCGACTGTAACCGACCCTCGAAGGGATCCTCACGGTCCGACCAAACGGTCTTGCGATGCGGCGCTCTTCCGGGAGGGCGGAGCGTTGTGAGGAGCGACCTTCTCAGGCGGCCCGGCTCGGGATGCGGCCGCTTCCGAGGCTCTCCCCCGCTCGTCGGGAAGGAGGGTGGACGAGCGGGTTCGGCAGCCGCGGGGGCGGCGGCGGGTGCCGAGCCCGATCGTCGAAACGCTCGAGGAATCGGTCGACGGCGTCCAGGTCGGGGCGATGGAGGGAGATGCGTCGGCCGCAGGCCAGGAGCTCGAGCTGCCCGTCCCGCCGGACCGCCCGGAGGAAGGGCAGCGGCACCCTCCCCGTCAGGGCATCGAGGCGACGACCCCCGGACATGGCGACCCCCCGCCAGCGCGCCGGGAGCGTGAGGCGTCGGTCCCCGGTGGCCAGCTCGAGGCGGGGGCACCGCTGCCAGCGCGCCGCCCGCACCGGCAGACCGACGACGAGATGCACCTCGAGCTCGTCCCGCCAGGGGTTGCCTCGCAGGGACAGGGACCCGGGCCCCGCCACCGCGTCCGGATGGTCGAACCACAGGCGTGCCTGGACGCTTGGTCGACCGTTGGGTCCTCCGTCGCCCGGTCGCTCGGCCTCGGCGACCCGAACCGGATCCTCGAAGGCGCCCACTTGCGATTGGCACGCCGCGAGCAGCGCCGACCCCGCCATGGCGAGCAGCGGGGCGACGAGGGCGGGCATGCGGGGAAACCGGTCGCCTCCGGCCCTGGACGTGGGGGCGACGTCCCCCAGCTCCGGGGGCCCCGGGACCGGGTCCATCCCGCCGGCGAGCTCGACGAGCTCCGGCGCCACGCCGCTTCCTCGTACGCCTGATTCTCCGGCTTGTCGGCCCGTCATGCCATCGAGATACCGGCGCACTCGGCAGAGCTTTGGGCCGTCCCTGGATGCTGGAAAGCCACCCCTCCGCAGCGGTGATCGCGGTGGTGCTGTATTTTTTCACACCGAACGTCGATTCTGTCTGAACCTCGGCCGGGGCGGCCTTGAGGAAATCATTAGACTTTTCGTCAAATCCATTGACAGCATCCGTGCACGGCGACTATGCACAAATCAACGGGGTGAACTCTGCTGTGCATCCCTCGTACTGTACCGGTGATGCACACGCGCCCCGCCCAGTTTATGGTCCTGGCCTCCCTCTCCTGCCGCCGTTCCGGGGCGCTGCTCCCCTTCGTCCTCGTCGCGACCGCGGCCTGGATGGGAGCGAACGCCTCCCCCGCCCGGGCCGATTTCGGCGCGGTGGCCCGCGCCTACGTGCTGCCGGCGACCATCATCGACCGGGTGGACCTCGCGGAGCCGGAGCACCTGGCGTTCACCATCACCCTGCCGGCGACCGGTCTCCCGTCCCTGCCCCTCCTGGAGATGCCCTCGGATGCGGACGCGGTCGGCAACGTGATCGGCTTGTTCGGCCGCGGGATGGACGTCGGCCGGCTCCAGACGGACGACGACCTGGCGGAGGGCCGCCTGTTCCTCCAGGTGCGGACGAAGTTCGCCCGACGCCAGGTCCAGCTCCGCGCCCGTTTCCGTTTCGACTAGTCGCGCTGCGCGTTCGAGACCGGCGCAAAAGGAGGTTCGAACGCCCGGGCAGGGGAGTACCCGGGCAGAGCTACCGGCCGGCTCGGAACACCAAGGGGGGCTCGGGGGAGGGCGATTCGATGCCGAGCAACCCCGCGAGGGTCGCCGCCACCCGGCGCGCGTCCTGGGGGACGTCCAGGACGACGCCCGCCGGGATGCCGGGTCCGACCACGTGGGCGGGCACGTCCCGGTCATACCGCCACGGGGTGCCGTGGCTCGTGCCGACGCCGCCGATGCCGAGGCCGAAGAACGCCCCGGGCTCGGTCACGACGTAGAGGTCCCCCGGGGGGCGACGGCCGGCCACCGCGGGGACGCTCGCTTCGACCAGGGCGGCAAGGGGGGCTTCGCCCTCGAGCTCCCCGGCGTCTGGCCCCGGGCTGCCGGTGGCCCTCGCTGGCGACCCGACCCGGCGGATGGCGCCCTCCTGGTCGATGGCGAAGACCGCATGGACGCCGGGCACCTCGGCGACGGCGGCCCCGGCGCGGTCCTGGGCCCGGCGTCGTGACGTTCCGCCGGGATCGTCGGGAAAGGCCTCGTCCGCGAGGACGATGTAGGGCGACGCGAACCCCGCCACCCAGGCGTCGCCGCCGGTCGGCGTTCCCCGGTCGCCGGCCAACGCCGTCTCCGCGGCGGCGACCAGCGCGTCCCCCGGAACCCGCATCGGGCGCCAGCGACCCTCGTAGAGGTCGAAGTCGGGGCCGGAAGGACGGGGGATCTCGGGGAGGGGCGCCACCCCGTGGTCCGAGGTGACCACCACGCCCAGGGGGATCCGCTGGGCCAGGCGTCGGAGGAGCCGACCAACGGCCGCGTCCGCGCGAAGCAGATGGTCGGCGAACTCCCAGGAGCCGGGTCCGAAGGCGTGGCCCGTATAGTCCGTGCCGGAGACGCTGACCACCAGCAGGTCCGGCACCGCGTCCCGGCCCATCTCCAGGGCGCACAGGGTCGCCCGAGCGAGCTCGACCAGCTCGAGGCTGGTCTGGGGCAGGAGGGAGAGCACCCGACCCAGGGCGTGCTCCCCGAGGGCGGTCGGGTCGTGGGGGAAGGTCCGGCGAAATCCCGGGAGGTCGAGCTCGCCGGGGCGATCGTCCGGCCCGAGGAGGGCGGCGGCCCGCTCCGGATCGAGGGCGAGCTCCCAGGGACCCGGCGGGGGCGTCCCCCGGCGCCGCGCCTCGAAGGCGCCGAGCCACCGGGGAAGGGTGGCGGAGACGTAGCGGCTGGTCGTGAACCGGCCGTCCTCGAGCCAGACCGCGAGGTCCGGTCGCCGGCCGGCGGGCAGGATCGCCCCGCGATCTTTGAGGGACACGGCGGCGGTTCGCGCCGCCCCCCCGGTCGCCGCCTCGAGCAGGTCGGCGACCCCGGGAACCGCCAGCATCGCCGGCCCCGCCGTGCGGTCCGGGGCGGCGCCGAGCACCCGGTGCTCGCCGTCTTCCACCGCCTGCGCCACCCGGCCGGCGGCGCGGGACCAGACGACGTTCGAGGGGATCCCGTGGACCCGGGGATGGACACCGGTGAAGAGGGTCGCGTGGCCCGTCGCCGTGTAGGTCGCCGCGTGCCCGTAGCGCAGCCGCTCCACCCGGCTGCCGACCCGACCGGTCCAGCGGAGCGCCCCCTCGGGATCCAGCAGAGGCTCGATCCGGGCCATCGCGTGGGTGGACAGCTGGTCGTAGACCACCGCGACCACCAGCCGGGGGGC
>DAPKRP010000419.1:0-2838 GCA_031800515.1 Polyangiaceae bacterium LLY-WYZ-14_1
GGCTCCGGGGGTCTCGGGAGCCTTCGCTGGCTCCGTCGCCGGGGCGTCGGACTCGGGGGCGCCCGCCCCGTCGACGCCCGGCTCCTCGTCGAGGGCGACCACGACCCGGGGGCTCGCCTCGTCCCCGACGACGAGGGCTTCGAGGCGGAGCCCGAAGACGGGGGCGAGCAGCAGGGTCTGGGGGCCGAGGAACGCCTGGAGCAGGGCGTCGTCGTAGCCCCCGTCGTCCCCGGGCTCCGGGAGGGTCGGCGGGAGATGATCGTCGGAGAGCAGGGCGGCGGCGAGGCGGCGGCGGAACTCGTTCAAGCCGAGCCGCTGCTCGTCCGGGTCGTCGCCGACGTGAAAGTCCACCAGGGTCGACTCCGGCGCCGAGAGATCGCCGGCGAGGCCGCTGATGCGGACCCCCGCGACGAAGCCGAAGGCGACGAAGGCCCGGCCGACGACGTCGGCGATCTGGCCGAGCCCCTCCCGCTCTTCGATCAATCGGTCGAGCCAGCCGTCCGCTCGCACGCCGGCGAGGGAGACCGTCCGGCCGTCATCGGACGGGGCGGCGCCGTAGGTGGGCTCGGTCTGAAAATCGTCGCTCATCGGCGCGGCGTCGGGCGTATCCCCCGGGGGTGCTGCCCTCCGGGTGGGGCCCAGGTCAAGCCGTCCCCCCGGCGTCGCCGGAGCGGCGACCCTGTTCCCGGTACCAGGCGATGGTGCGGAGGAGCCCATCTTCGAGGTCGACCCCCGCCCGGAAGCCGAGGAGCCGCTCGGCTTTCCGGACGTCCGGGATCCTCAGCTCCACGTCCGGGAAATCCCAGGGGACGAAGGCGATCTCCGAGTCGCTTTCGGCGAGGCGCACCACCAGACGGGCGAGCTGGTAGATCGTGATGGACGATCGGGGATTGCCGATGTTGAAGGTCTCGCCCACCGCGTCATCCCGGGTGAGCACCCGAAGGACGCCTTCGACGATGTCGTCGATGTAGCACCAGGCGCGGATCTGATCGCCTTCGTTGTGGATGTGGATGGGCGCGTTCCGGAGGGCGCGGGTGACGAAGGCGTGGATCGCGCCCTCCCCGACCTGGCCGGGGCCGTAGATGTTGAAGGGGCGGATGGACGCGGTCGGCAGCCCGTGCTGCTTCCAGTAGTTGTGCGCCAGGTGCTCCGTCGCGAGCTTCGACACGGCGTAGGTCCAGCGCGCTTCCCCCACCGCCCCGAGGGAGGTCACGTCCGCCTCCTGAACCCGGAAGGCGTAGGTGCCGAAGACCTCGCTGGTGGAGAAATCGACGAAACGCTTCACCCCCCCGGCGCCCCGGGCCGCCCGGAGGGCGTTCAGGGTGCCCTCGAGGGAGACCTCCATGGTCGTCACCGGGTTCTTCAACACGGTATCGACGCCCGCGATGGAGGCGAGGTGGACGACGTAGTCCGCCCCCCGGGTCACCTCGTCCAAGGCCCCCGCGTCCCGCACGTCACCGACGACCACCTCGATCGCCGGGTGGTCCCGAAGCTCCGATTCCCCGAGGGCGTTCCGCCGCAGGTTGTCGAAGACGCGGATGCGATTGCCCCCCTGGACGAGGCGCCGGCAGAGGGCCGTGCCGATGAAGCCCGCGCCCCCGGTGAGGAGGACGGTGGCGTTGCGGATGGCCGGGTCCGAGGCGGTCATGGGCGAACTTTACATCCCCGGGGGCACATGGAACGCTCGCCGCGTCCGTTTCCCGCATCCAAAGGTGAGGCCATGGGCATCTTCAGTCGGTTGAACCGGGTAGTGAAGTCGAATTTGAATGCCCTGGTGGATCGGGCGGAAGACCCGGAAAAGCTCATCGCTCAGACCATCGACGACATGCGGGACGAGGTGAAGCGGGCGAAGCGGGAGCTCCTCACCACCCTGGGCCATGCGAAGCGACTCCTCAAAAAGCAGCAGGAGGCCGCCGAAGAGATCGATGGCTGGGAGCGGAAAGCGACCCTCGCCCTCCAGGAAGGGGACGAGGCCCTGGCTCGAGACGCGCTCCGTTTCAAGCTCAAGGCCGAGCGCGAAGCCCGGGAGCTCCGGGAGCAGGCGGCGCAGCAGGAGTCGGCGGCGGAGGAGATGAAGGCCACCCTAGAGGAGGTCGAGGCGAAGATCGAAGAGCTGGAATCCCGAAAGGCATCCCTGGCCTCGCAGGTCCGTCGGGCCCGTTCGGCGGGCACCGGGGACCTCGGGGAGGGACCCGCCGGCGGGGGCGCCTTCGGCGAGCTCGGGCGGATGGTCGGCCGGATCGAACAGCTCGAAGCGGAGGTCGAGGCCTCCGACGTCCTCGACGACGCGAAGCGGGCGGCGGTCGACGCCCGCTTCCGGGAGCTCGAACGGGGAGAGCGCGGGGGGGCGGTGGAAGACGAGCTCGCCGCCCTCAAGCGGAAGCTCCAAGGCTGACCCGCATGGCCGTCCGCATCGTCCTCTGGCAGCGGGGCGTGGCCTCGGAGGCCGGTGGCGGGGCGGCGGCCTGGACCCGTCGCAGCCTCGCCAACCATGCGGAGGCGTGGGGCGGCGTCCTCGCCGGAGGCCTCGGCGCCTCCGCCGCCGCCATTTTTCCCGGGGAACGCCTCGACTCCGCCATCGAGGCGGGGCTGCTCCAGCTCGACGAGGCGGAGGCCGCCGGCCACCGCATCGCCCTGGGCCTCGCCCTCGGAGAGGTCGACGACCAGGCCGGGGTGCCAGAGGGGGCGGGCCTCGACCGCGCCGCTGCCCTCGCCGGCCGCGCCCGCTCCGGCGAGCTCCTCGTCGACGCCGGGGTGCTGCGGATCGCCGAAGGCCGCTGGCTCTTTCGCCGACGCCGCCGCGCCGACGGGGTCTGGGGGGCCGCCGTCGACCGGCGC
>DAPKRP010000420.1:0-7731 GCA_031800515.1 Polyangiaceae bacterium LLY-WYZ-14_1
CCCCGATCCGGACGTCGAGGCGACTCGGGTCGAAGGGGACCCCGGCGCGACCGGCGGCGGCGGCGATCCGCCCCCAGTTCGGATCCCTGCCGTGAAGGGCGGTCTTGACCAGGAGGGAGGTCGCGACCGTCTCGGCCACCCGCCGGGCATCCCCGTCGGTGACTGTGCCCCGTACGTCGATGGTCACCGCGTGCCGGGCACCCTCCCCGTCGGCGACGATCTGCTCGGCGAGCTCGCCGAGGACCTCCGTGACGGCGGCCTCGAGGCGGGCCGCCGCCCGGTCCGTGGGGCTCAGCACGGGCCCCCCGATCGCCCCGGAGGCGACCAACAACACCATGTCGTTCGTGCTCGTGTCCCCGTCGACGGTGGACGCATGGAAGGTGGCGTCGAGGGCCCGGGCCAGGATACGGCGGAGCAACGACCGCCGGCCCGGCGCGTCGGTGACGACGAAGGCCAGGGTCGTGGCCATCCGGGGATGGATCATCC
Source organism: Polyangiaceae bacterium LLY-WYZ-14_1 (assembly GCA_031800515.1). GTDB lineage: Bacteria > Myxococcota_A > Polyangia > Polyangiales > DAPKRP01 > DAPKRP01. The sequence goes on from DAPKRP010000420.1 coordinate 487, forward strand.
CCGCCCCCTTGCCGATGCCGAGGACGGTCGCGGTGCGCCGGGGCCGCAGGGAAAAGGTACGGCTCGAGGTCTTCGGCCCCCGATCGGTGGTCAGGATGGACCGGGCGAAGTCCCAGGCACCATCGGGGCTGGCCCGGGCGACCAGGCGGGGGATGGCGTCGACGACCCGGTCTTCCGGGAAGGGGACGCCGGTGACTCCGGTGGAGGCGGGCACCACCTGCGCAGGCCGCAGGCCGAGGGCGGCGGCGAGGGCAGCGGTGGTGCGCTCGGCGGCCGCCTGCCCGGCCGGGCCGGTGCAGGCGTTGGCGTTGCCGCTGTTGACCAACACCGCCCGGGGACGGCCCCGGGACACCCGGTCCCGGGCCAGCAGGACGGGGGCGGCCTGGACGAGATTGGTGGTGAACGAAGCCACCATCGATACGGGGCGGTCGGCGACCACGAGCCCCAGGTCCGGGACGCGGCGGCCCTTGAGCCCCGCGGAGACCGCGGCGAAGCGAAATCCCCGCACGGCGGGAAGGGGAGGACGGCGGCGAGCCATGGGCGGGAGTGGAAAGGAGCCCGGACCTGCCTTCAGCCAGCGGTCGCTGCGGCCTGATCCTCACGGTAGTGGCAGGCCTTGTACTTCTTGCCGCTCCCGCACCAGCAGGGGTCGTTCCGGCCGAGCTTCGGCCGGTCGCGCTTGACCGTCGCCGGGGCCGGGGACGCCGTCGGGGCCGTTCGGGGCGTGGTAGCGGCCGCCGCCGCCGGCGCCCCGGGGGTCCCGGTCCGCTTCTGCTGGCGGCGCCGCTGCCGCCGGTTGAGGCCTCCCGGCGGCGCGCCCGCCCCAGGGGTCGAGGCACCGGAGGCGGGCGCCGCAGCACCATCCCCATCGGCCCCCGGGTGAGCGGCCCGGAGGGAGCGCTGGCGGGCTTCCGACTGGGCCTTGCGCTGCGCCTCCTGGCGCTGAAGGTCTTCTTCCGTGACCCGGACGACCCGGAACATGTTCTCCGAGACCTGGGATTTCACGCCCTGCATCATCTGCAGGAACATGTCGAAGCCTTCCCGTTTGTATTCCTTCTTCGGGTCCCGCTGCCCGTAGCCGCGGAGGCCGATGCCATCCCGGAGATGGTCCATCGCCTGCAGTTGATCGATCCATTGCTTGTCGATCTCCTGCATGTAGAAGTTACGGAAGAGCCGGAGGTAATTTTCCGGTCCGAACTCCTTTTCCTTCTTCTTGATGATCGCTTCCGCGTCCCCGTAGAGCTTCTCCGCGAGCTCCTGGGCGTCGGTGATCCGGTCGAGACCGGTGGCTTCGATGCCGAACTGGGTCTGGTAGGCCCGGGACAGGCCGTCGAGGTCCCAGTCTTCGAAATGCTTCCCCGGCGGGCAGGCGTGCTCGACCATCGTACCGACGATCTCGTCGACCAGGTCGTAGAGACGTTCCTTCTGCTCCGAGAGGGACATCCCGACCTCGTCGAGGCAGTGGTCGAAGACCGCTTGTCCGTCGTCGGAGAGCTTCTCGAGCACCGCGAGGTCGATGCGGCAGCCGAACCAGGTGTAGATGTCCTTCTGCAGGGTAGCCGGACGGACCCCGCGGATCGCCGACAGGGGTCGGTCCAGCATCGCCTCCCGCGCCCGCTGGGCTTCTTCGATCTCTTCCGGGGGAGCGTCCTTCCGGACGAGGGGGGCCGCGTGGTGCTTGACCATCGGCTCGAGCACCTCACCGGCCCTCCGGACGAGCTCGTCGTCCTTTTCCTTGATGACGGGCTCCGGGACGACACCCTTTTCCCGTTCTTCGTCCGTCGGGACCGTGCGGTACTGGCCCGTCAGGATCTGACGACGCAGCGTGTAGACGCTCTTGCGCTGCTGGTTCAGCACGTCGTCGTATTCGAGCATGTTCTTTCGAATGTCGAAGTTGCGTTCTTCGACCTTCTTCTGGGCGTTTTCGACCCCCCGGGTCACCCATCGGTGCTCGATCGGCTCGTCCTCCTGCATCCCGAGCCGGGTCATCATCGTCTGGAGGCGTTCGCCCCCGAAGATGCGCATCAGGTCGTCTTCGAGGGATAGGAAGAAGCGGCTCGACCCCGGGTCCCCCTGGCGGCCGGCGCGGCCCCGGAGCTGGTTGTCGATGCGGCGGGACTCGTGGCGTTCGGTGCCGAGGATGTGGAGACCTCCGGCGTCGAGCACGCGCTTCTTGTCCCGTTCGCATTCCCCTCGGAGGTATTTGGCGCGGGCCTCGATCCGTTCGTCCAGGTCTTCCGGGGCGCCGCGATAGGGCCCGTCATCGGCCTCGAGGTCACGGAGGACCTGCCCCTTGGCGATCATCTCCGGATTGCCGCCGAGGAGGATGTCGGTCCCCCGACCGGCCATGTTCGTCGCCACGGTCACCGCCCCGGGGCGCCCCGCCTGGGCGACGACGTAGGCCTCGCGCTCGTGCTGCTTCGCGTTCAGGACTTCGTGCGGGATGCCTTTCCGGTCGAGGAGCCGGGAGACGACCTCCGACTTTTCGACGCTGGTGGTCCCGACCAGCACGGGCTGACCGCGTTCATGGCAGTCGGCGATCTCCTCGGAGATGGCCTTGAACTTTTCCCGTTCGGTGCGGTAGACGATGTCTTCGGCATCGACCCGGGCGATGGGCTTGTTCGTCGGAATGACGGTGACGTCGAGCTTGTAGATCTTGTGGAACTCGGCGGCTTCCGTATCCGCCGTCCCGGTCATCCCACTGAGCTTGTTGTAGAGCCGGAACAGATTCTGGAAGGAAATGGTCGCCAGGGTGATGTTTTCGTCCTGGATCGGGACCCGTTCCTTCGCCTCTACCGCCTGGTGAAGCCCTTCCGACCAGCGACGTCCGGCGAGCACCCGGCCGGTGAACTCGTCGATGATCATCACCTTGCCGTCGGGGGTGACCATGTAGTCCCGGTCCCGCTTGTATAGGGCGTGGGCCCGGAGGCTCTGCTGCAGAATGTGCAGGGTTTCGAGATTGACCGGGTCGTATAGGTTTTCGACTTCCGTGAGCCCGGCTTCGTGGAGGCGCCGCTGGCCGAACTCCATCCCGTCTTCCGTCAGGGTGACGTGGCGGGCCTTTTCGTCGACTTCGTAGTGCTCGTCTTTCCGAAGGCGGGGAACGACTTCGGCGACCTTGCGGTACTTTTCGCTGGCCGTCTTCCCCGGACCGGAGATGATGAGGGGCGTGCGGGCTTCGTCGATGAGGATCGAATCGACCTCGTCGACGATGGCGAAGTTCAGCTCTCGCTGGGCATAATCGAATATGCTGAACTTCATGTTGTCCCGGAGGTAATCGAAGCCGAACTCGTTGTTCTGCCCGTAGGTGACGTCGGCTCGATACGCGCGCTTTTTCGCCGTGTCCCCCTGGTGATGGACGACGGTCCCTACGCTGAGTCCCAGGAAATTGTGGACCCGGCCCATCCATTCCGCGTCGCGCGTCGCCAGGTAATCGTTGACGGTGACGACGTGAACGCCCTTCCCTTCGAGACCGTTCAGGTAACAAGGCAAGGTCGCCACCAGGGTCTTGCCTTCGCCGGTCTTCATCTCGGCGATCTTTCCGTCGTGGAGCACCATTCCGCCGATGAGCTGCACGTCGTAGTGCCGCATCCCGACGGTGCGCCTCGCCGCCTCTCGGCAGACGGCGAAGGCCGGCACCAGCAGGTCGTCCAGGCTGGCGCCCCGGTCGAGCATTTCCTTGAACTCCCCGGTCTTGCCCCGAAGAGCGTCGTCCGGGAGCCGCTTCATCTCGGGCTCGAGGGCGTTGATCGCCTCGACCATCGGCTGCATCCGCTTGAGCTCGCGCTCGTGCTTGGTGCCGAAGACCTTCTTGAGGACCTGTTGGAGCATGCGTGGAGGGCGTCCGCCGGGAGAGTTCGGCGGATCGACAGGCCAAGGTAGGACCCGGGGGGGACCTACGCAATTCCCGGAGCCCGGGGCGAGGTGCCGGGGGTACGGCTCAGCGGACGCCGGGGCCCCGGGCGACCGCCCGGCGCACCGCCCGGTCCGTGATCGCCATCTCCGTCAGGGTGGGGTTCTGCCATCCGGAGGAAGGCCAGCATGCGCCGTCGGTGACGAACAGGTTCGGAAGGCCCCAGACGGCGCATTCCGGATCGACCACGGAGCTCGTCGGCGAATCACCCATGCGGGCGCCACCGAGCTCGTGCACGCACAAGCCCGGGGTCGACGGCTGCCACTCCCGCTCCAGCTGCTCGAGCGGTCCCCTGGCGAAGGGGCCGGCGATGAAGTGGTCGAGGCCGGCGACCTCGCCCCCCGCCGCCTCGATGAGCTGCCGGGCCTCCGAGCGCGCCGCCGCCGCGAGGGCGAGGTCGTTGTCCCCCCAGCGCAGGCGGATCCGAAGCGCCGGAATCCCCCAGCGGTCGACCAGGTCCGGGTCGATCTCGACCCGATTGTCGAAACGGGGCAGCACCTCGCCCCGGGTCGACAGGAAGCCGAAGCATTCCCCGGGGAAGGCCGGCAGGGGCCAGGGCAGACGCATGCGGTCGATGCCCCCCCACATCCCGAAGCCCCGAAGGAAATCCCCCCCGTTTTCGGCCCCATCGAGATGCCGATAACGGGGCACCATGAAGGCCGCGTTTCCCCCGGCGGGCTGGTTGTCCCCGCTGGGTCGGACGTCGGGAAGCTGGAAGTAGAGGTTCTCGGCGATGTGGTCCATCACGTAGTGACCGAGCACTCCCGAGTCGGCGCCGAGGCCGTCGGGATGACCCTCCCGGGGCGCCGCCGAGTTCATCAGGAGACGCACCGACTCGAGGGTCGAGGCGCAGAGGAACACCATCCGCCCTCGGGCACCGTCGAGCACACCGGTCTCGGCTCCGACCCATTCCACCCCCTCGACGCCTCGCCCGTCCTCGGCGACGAGGACGCGCTGCACCACCGCGCCGGTGCGCACCTGGGCCCGGCCCGTCGCCAGGGCGTCCGCCAGGGTGGTCCCGACGTTCGCCAGGGGCGGGCCGTCACCGTCGGGTGTCCCCCCCGACCGGCGCCTGCCGGGGAGGCCCCGGGAGGCGATGACCGGGCGCTCGGGGAAGTCGATGGCGGCGCGCCGGCGAAAGAGGTCCTCGGCCCGGGTGAGCTCGGAGGGGCCCGCGTACCGGCCGTCGGGGACCTGGGGGAGGCCATCCCGGCGCCCCTCGACCCGGAAGTACCGCTCGAGCCGGTCGTAATGCGGGGCGAGGTCCTGGTGGGTCAGCGGCCAGTCGACCCCGACCCCGTCCCGGGAAGCCGCGAGGAACTCGTGGTCCGACATCCGGGGGGTGACCCCGTCCCAGGCGTGGGTCCGACCGCCGAGAACCCGGCAACGAATCCAGTGGAAGGGCGCATCCGGCGCCGTCGCATAGGGGTGGTCGACGTCGTCGACGAAGAGCTCCGGGTCCGAGTCCCAGTAGGTCGGGTGCCGTCGCTGGACCGCCTGGCGACTTCCGGGCAGGAGCTGGCCGAGTTGGGCGCCCACCCGGCGCACCCGCTCCCGCCAGCCGCCGGGCGAGCTCCGGGGCGGGTGCCCCGCTTCGAGGACGAGCACGGAGAGACCGAGCTCGGCGAGGGTCTTGGCCGCCACGCCCCCGTTGGCCCCCGAGCCGACGACGATGGCGTCCCATATCCGCTGGCTCATCGGCGCTCGCCGCCGGTCTCGAGCCAGCGGCGCTCGTCCTCGGACAGGGGCAGGGCCACCCCCTGGAGGTTGTCCGCCATGTGCTTCCGGGAGCTCACGCTCACCACGGGGTGCACCGGGAAGGGTTGGGAGGCGAGGTAGGCCAGGGCGATCTGCGCGGGAGTGGCGTCCCGCTCCATGGCGAGGGTCTCGCAACGGGTCTTGCGCGCCAGGTTGGACCGGGTTCGGAACGCCGCCGCCGGACCCCGCCGCCCGCGGCTGCGGGGGGTGAGGAAGCCCCGGCCGAGGGGGCAGTAGGCCAGGACCGGGAGGCCCGCCCGCCGGTAGCGCTGCCGCTCGTATCGATGTTTCCGACCGGCGAGGGTGACACAGTCCTGCCAGGGGGCTGCCTTCCAGGCGGCGAGGGAGAACTGGGGACTGCTCGCCTGCACGACGGGAGCGCCTTGCCCCGCCGCCTCGAGCGCCTCGAGGCGGTCGAAGGTCCAGTTCGACATCTCGGTGAAGCGAGCCCGCCCCTCCCGCCGAACCCGCCCTAGGAATCGGGCGAGGGTCGGCAGATCCGCATCGGGGTGGTCTCGATGCAGCAGGAACAGGTCGAGGCGTTCGACCCCGAGCACCCGCAGGGTCGCCCGCAGGTCCGCGTCGAGGGGTCCGGTCCGGAGCCGGTTCGGGGCGACCAGGGGAACGGGATGCCCCGCCTTCGACACCAGGAACAACGCGTCCCGCATGCCGCTCCCGGCGAGCCAGTCCCCCACCACCCGTTCGGTGCCTCCGGCTTGATAGGAGCGGGCCAGGTCGAGACCGCGGCAGCCACCCTCGACGACCGCGTCGAGGACCCGCTGGGCCTTTCGCCGGGCTGGGCCATCGAACAGGCCGGTCGGGTCGACGCTGCCTAGGCGGGCCGTGCCGAAAAGCAAAGGAGGAGGTTTGGGGGGGGCTTCGACCGTGAACACGAGCGGGGCATAGTTCCCCAGCCTAGACCGACAAGAGCGAAGACCGGGTCATCGCTCCAGGCTTCCCAGGGCGAGGACGACGAGGGCGCCCGCGACGAAGGCGAATCCCACCAGGGCACAGAGCCCCAGCACCTCGAGCCAGGCGCGCCGCCTCGTCCCGCCGCCATCCGGGTCGGGGGGCGGGTCCTCCCAGGCGTCCATCGATCCGTCGGCGAGGGGGGCGACGGCGGCCTCCGGCGGGACGCCCTCCCGCCCCGGCGACCGGGCGTCCCGGAGCAGCCGGTCCGCTTCCCGGGAGGCCCGGAGGCCTCGCCGGCCGACCCAGCTCGCCACCCAGACCCCGGCCAGAAGGAAGAGCGCCGCGACCAGCTGTCGAAGCCGGTCCCGGGTCTGGGCGGCGCGAGCGGCATGGGCGGCTCGGTTCGAACGCGCCGGCGGCGGGACCGCGACCAGGGACTCGGCCGGCGCCAGGGCGAAGGCGACCGCCCGGCGTCGGCCGGCATCATCGGCGAAGGGCGGCACCACCCCCGCGCCGGCGGCCGCGGACGCGGTACCCCGTCGCTCGTCGAGCTCCCGGAGATATCGGGAGACCGGCCCGACGACGCCCCCGGCGGCCGGATCGCCGGGCGCCGGGTCGGGGACCGGATGAAGCCGCGTCGCCGCCAGCCCGAGCTCGAAGCG
>DAPKRP010000421.1:0-5977 GCA_031800515.1 Polyangiaceae bacterium LLY-WYZ-14_1
GGGACGCCGCCCCCGCCGACCTCCGGCTGGTGGACAGCGTCGACCTCGCCACCCAGGAAGCACCCCTCACCGGCGAGTCCACCCTGGTCTCGAAGGACGCCGCCGCCGTGCTGCCGGTGGAGGCAGGGGTCGCCGACCGGCGGAACCTGGTCCACCAGGGCACCACCGTCGCCCGGGGTCGCGGGGCGGGCATCGTGGTCCGAACCGGCGCCCACACGGAGTTCGGCCGCATCGGCGCCCTGGTGCAGTCGTCGGTCCGGGTCCCGACCCCCCTCGAAGAACGCCTCACCGTCTTCGGCCGGGCGATCCTCGCGATCTGCCTCGCGGTGAGCGCCCTGCTCTTCCTGGTCGGGCTCGTGCAGGGAGACCGCTCCTGGGAGATCCTGCTGCTGACCGCGGTCAGCCTGGCGGTGGCGGCGATCCCCGAGGGCCTGCCCGCGATCAGCACCATCACCCTCGCTTTGGGCACCCAGCGCATGGCCCGCCGGGGGGCCATCGTCCGGAAGCTGCCCGCGGTGGAGACCCTCGGCTCGGCCCGGGTGGTGTGCACGGACAAGACCGGCACCCTGACGGAGAATCGGATGACCGCCCGGGCGGTCGAGACCTGGGGGGCGCGCTACCGGGTGGCCGCCGAGGGACACGGATCCGGCGCCGGGCCCTTTTCGATCTTCGGCGCCGCCGGCCCCGGCTTCGACGGGCGAGGCGCCGACGAGCCCCCGGGGCCGGCGGCGGACGCCGGCCTCCAGGCCTTGCTCCAGGCCGGCGTGCTGGCGAGCAGCGCCCGGCTGAGCATCCCGGCCGGCGCGGGCGAGGCGGCTCCCCCGGGGGATCCAAAGGAGCGCCGGGAGCCGGGGGAGGAACCCAAGGTGGTGGGGGACCCCACGGAGGGCGCGCTCCTCGTCCTGGCCGCGCGGGTCGGGATCGACAAGGCGGCCCTCCTCGCCCCCCGGGACGCCCGACGGGGCAACGGGGCGCGCCGCGAGGTCCTCCGGGAGCTCCCCTTCGACGGAGACCGGAAGCGGATGAGCGTCGCCGTCGGCGAGGCGGACGACCCGGGCGCCCGCACCCTCTGGGTGAAGGGCTCGCCGGACACCCTGATCCCCCGGTGCCGTGCCGCGGTGCGGCCGGACGGTGCGGAGACCCCGCTGGACGACGCGGGCCGACGCGCCCTCCTCGACCGCACGGAAGCCCTCGCCGCCGATGCCTTCCGGGTGCTGGCCCTCGCCCGCCGCGCGCTCCCGGAGCCCGGGTCAGCGGCGGGGCCGGACCTCGCCGACGCCGATCCCGACGAGCTCGAGCGGGAGCTCGCCTTTCTGGGCCTGGTGGCGATGCACGACCCGCCCCGGGCCGAGGTTCGGGAGGCGGTCGCTCAGACCCAGGCGGCGGGGATCCGGGTGGTGATGATCACCGGCGACCACGCCCTCACCGGCGTCGCCATCGCCCGGGAGCTCGGCTTCTGGCGGGACGGGGACGTCGCCCTCGGGGGCGCGGAGCTCGCGGCGATGGACGACGCCGCGCTCGACGCCCGCATCCGCTCCGTCTCCGTCTTCGCCCGGGTCTCGGCAGAGCAAAAGCTCCGCATCGTTCGGGCGTTCCGGCGCATCGGGTGGGTCGCGGCGATGACCGGGGACGGGATCAACGATGCCCCGGCGCTCCGGGAGGCCCCCATCGGGATCGCGATGGGGCGGGGCGGCACGGACGTCGCCCGGGAGGCGGCGGACATGGTGCTGGCGGACGACAACTTCGCCACCATCGTCGCGGCCATCCGCGAGGGTCGGGCGATCTTCCGAAACATTCAGAAGTTCGTCTTCTTCCTGAACAGCTCGAACGCGGGCCTGGTCATCGCGGTGATCGTGGGCTCCTTCCTGCCCAGCGTCCCGCAGCTCACCCCGCTCCAGCTCCTGTGGATCAACCTGGTGACGAACGGGCTGCCGGCCCTGGCCCTCGGCGTCGACCCGCCGGAGCCGAAGCAGATGGAAGAGCCCCCCCAGGAGGCGCTGGAGCCGATCGTCGGACCCCTCGAGATCGGAGGCATCCTGGCGGTCGGCGCCCTGATGGGGGCGGCGGCCCTGGGCATGATGATGCTCCCGGAGCAGGCCCCCGGGCTCTTCACCGGCGCCACCCCAGAGGCCCGGGGCCTGGAAGCCCGGACGATGGCCTTCGCCCTCCTGGCGGTCTCCCCCCTCTTCCACGCCTTCAACTGCCGGAGCCGGCGTCGGTCCCTCCTCGGCCTCCCGCTCTTTGGGAATCCCTATCTCTGGGCCGCGGTCGGCGTCAGCTTCCTGGTCCAGCTCGTCACCATCGTGTGGCCCCCCCTTCATCCGATCTTCCGGACCGTCGGCCTCTCCGGGGCCCAGTGGGGGGTCGTCCTCGCCGCGGCGGCCCTTCCGATCCCGATGGTCGAGGTTCTCAAGTTCGCCCTCCGCCGCGCCGTACCCAAGCGTTGACCCCGCGTGCTTTACCGAAACTCGCGGCTCTGCTAACACGGCCCGCGCCCGTCACCCGAGGGGCTCGACACCACGCGCAGCATCCACCAAGGCGCAAGACCAGCACCCACGCCGAAGCGCTCGGTTCCCGACCCGCGGCGATCCTCCTGGTCGATGCGGTGGACGACGGACCGGCGCGGCGCGCGTGGCGACCGGGGACGACGACGGCGGCGGTTCCCGCGGAGGAGACATGAGCGACCCGCAGATGGTGATGTACGAGGAGGAGTTCCAGCAGATCCAGGCGATCGTCGAACGCCTGGTGCAGGAGGCGAATGCTCGGGTGGTCTTCATCATCGACAAGAACGGCCAGCTCATCGCGGCCGCCGGTGAGACGGACCAGCTCGACACGACCTCCCTGGCCTCCTTGACCGCTGGCAACATCGCCGCGACCGGCGGCATGGCCAAGCTCCTCAAGGAAAACGAGTTCACCACCCAGTTTCACGAGGGGGAGCGCGCGAACATCCACATCCAGCTGGTGGGCAAGCGCGTCATCCTGGTGGTCATCTTCGACAACAAGACCAGCCTCGGCCTGGTGCGCCTCCGGGTGAAGAAGGCCAGCGAAGAGCTGAATGGGATCTTCGAGGCGCTCCTGACGAAGGTTCAGGACGGCTCCCGGGAGACCCCCTTCGCCGAGATCACCGACGACGACATCGACAACCTGTTCAACGACTGATGCGCTGTTCTTCGTCGAAGCGCCTTCGCCACCGCGGGGGCCCGGTCGGTCGCGCAGGAGCCGCTGCGCAGGCGGGTTAGGCCATGTCCTTCATCAACTATCTGTCCCGCGAAATCAACTGCAAGATCGTCTATTACGGACCGGGCCTCTGCGGCAAGACGACGAATCTTCAGTACATCTACGGCAAGACCAACCCGGACGCCCGGGGCAAGATGATCAGCTTGGCGACGGAGACCGAGCGGACCCTCTTCTTCGATTTCCTGCCGCTGGCCCTTGGCGAGATCCGGGGCTTCAAGACTCGGTTCCATCTCTACACGGTCCCGGGTCAGGTCTTCTACGACGCGAGCCGAAAGCTCATTCTGAAGGGCGTCGACGGCGTCGTCTTCGTCGCCGATTCCCAGATCGCCCGTACCGAGGCGAACATCGAGTCGATGGAGAATCTGCGGGAAAACCTGGCGGAACAGGGCTATTCCTTGGACAAGGTTCCCTACGTCGTCCAGTACAACAAGCGGGACATGCCCGCCGTCGCCAGCGTCGAAGAGCTCCGCCAGCTCCTGAACCCGAATGGCGTCCCAGACTTCGAGGCCGTCGCGCCCCAGGGGACCGGGGTCTTCGAGACCCTGAAGTCCGTGGCCAAGCTGGTGCTGACCGAGCTCAAGCGCGGCAGCTCGTGACCCGGGGACAGCCCGCCAGCAGGAACGCCGCCCAGAAGGCCGGCAAGGCCCGCCGCCGCTGCTACTGGCTGATGAAGAGCGAGCCCGACGTCTACGGGATCGACCACCTGGCGGCGGAGGGGGAGGCCACCTGGGACGGCGTCCGCAACTACACCGCCCGCAACCACATGAGGTCGATGGGGGTCGGGGACCTGGTGCTCTTCTACCACTCGAACGCGAAGCCGCCGGGGGTCGCCGGGGTCGCCCGGGTCAGCCGGGAGGCCTATCCGGACCATACCCAGTTCGACCGGAAGAGCCCCTACTTCGACCCGAAGTCGTCGAAGGACGCCCCCCGTTGGGAGATGGTGGACGTCGCCTTCGTCGAGAAGCTGCCCCGCTTCGTCCCCCTGGACGAGCTCAAGACGGACGACGCCCTCGAGGGCATGGCGGTTCGACAGAAGGGGCAGCGGCTCAGCGTTCAGCCGGTGACGGCGGCACACTTTCGGCGGGTGCTGCGCCTCGGCCAGGCGGCGACCCGCCTGACCTAGACGACCCGGCGCCCCGGCGAGCCTCGGCGAGGCGCTCCGACAGGTCCGGGATCCCGGCGCCCAGACCCTCCAGCCGGGACCACGCTCGCACCGCCTCGTCCCAGCGCCCGAGCTCCGAGGCGACCCGGGCCCAACCGTGGACGGCGCCGACCGCCGGCGGCACCTCCATCTCGTCGTAGGCGTCGACCGCCTGCCGGTAGGCCCCGAGGGCCGGCTCGGGGGCCCCGGACTCGGCCAGAGCGAGGCCCCGGCGCTCCGCCCGAAGGGGGGTCGGGGCGAACAGCCGAAGCCCGACCGCGCGCCGGTAGCGGGCGGGGAGAGCCGCGGCCCGACCCCGGGACAGGAGCAGCACGGCGTCCTGGTCGAAGGCCCGCAGGGAGCGCGCGGCGAGGCGCGGCGCCAGGAGAAACAGGGCGACGAGGGGAAGCGCGCCGAGGACCGCCGGGCCCAGCCCGAGCCCGAGCCCGTAGCGCAGCACGACGACGACCCCGAGGCTCAGGGGGATGAGCAGCCCCCGAGCCGGGGGCGGGTCCAGGCGACGCGGGGAACCGGTCATGGGGAGACGCTACCAGAATCCCGGGAGCCCACCCGGGAGGGGCCGACGACGCGGGGCGGCGGCGGACGCCCCGGCGGGGCTTCCCATCGGCCGCCGTCCACCCGGTCCAGGAGCGGCGCGGCTCGCCGTTTCCCGGGGGGATGTCGGCGCCCGATTCCAGACCCGATGGCCGCGGCCGGCCCACCGCCGACGGGTCCTTCGGGACCTGGCTCCGGCGCACCTTCGGCGCCCCCTCCTACACCCCGCCGGTGCTTCCCGCCGTGGCCCTCGAGGTCCACGACCTGGTCCGGCGGCCCAGCGTGCGCCTCGACGAGCTCGTCGACGTCCTCGAGCGGGATCCGATGCTCGCCGGCGGTGTCCTGCGGCAGTCCCGTTCCGCCGCCTACGCGAGCCGGGTGCCCCCGGCCTCGCTGGACCAGGCGGTGATGCGGCTCGGCTTCCGGCGGGTCCGGGACATCGTCTGGCAGGTGATCTTCCGGGGTCGGGTGTTTCGCTCGTCCCTCTACCAGGGGCCCATGGACAGCCTCCGTCGGCACAGCATCGCCACGGCTCACGCCGCCCGACTCTTGGCCAGCCGGACCGGGGTCTCCGCGGACAACGCCTTCCTCGGGGGCCTGATGCACGACGTCGGGCTGGCGGCGGCCATCCTGGCCCTCGCGGGGCACGCCTCCCGCCGCCGTCGCCCCGTCGACATCGCCACCATCCAGGGGGACCTGCGGGATTTCCACGAGGAGGCGGGGGCCATCGTCGCGCGCCTCTGGAACTTTCCCCTCGAGCTCCGCTTCGTCATCGGCCACCACCACGACCCGGACGTCGAAGGCTACGACGACCCCCTGGCCGCCGTCGTCTGCCTGGGCCAGCAGATCGCCATGGAGCTCGGCGCCGGGGTCGAGCTCGTCCAGGGCGCCTGGTTCGAGGAGCCGGATCCTCGGGGCCTCGCCCGAGCCCGGCTGACGCTGGACATCGACGAGGACGGCTTCGAGCAGCTTCGGGACGAAGCGGAGCCTCTCCTCCGAACCGTCCTCGACGAGGACGCCGCCGCATCCTCGGCCCCCGCACCC
>DAPKRP010000422.1:0-3882 GCA_031800515.1 Polyangiaceae bacterium LLY-WYZ-14_1
GGTGAACGACCTCGTCGTCACGGAAGGGGACCAGGCCCGGGAGCTGTTCGTCGTCCTGAGCGGCGAGCTCGAGGTCCTGAAGAAGAGCCGGACCGCCGTCGGGGGCGAGGCCCGGGTGGCGCTCCTCGGGCCCCTGGATTGGTTCGGGGAGATGAGCATCATCGACGTCCAGCCCCGAAGCGCGTCGGTCCGGGCGGTGGCGCCGAGCGCGCTCTTGCTGGTGACCGCGGAAGACGTCGACCGGCTGCTCTACCGGTCGGACCTGCGGAGCTACACCCTGCTGGTCATGAACATCGCCCGGGAGCTCAGCCGGCGGCTTCGGGTCGCCGACGGGATCCTGGCGGACCTGGTCACCACCGTGGCCCAGGAATACGTGGAGCGTCGCCGCCGCTGAGAATCCCTCACATGGGATTCCTCACCACCCTCTGACGCGGCGTCGGGATCAAAGCATCCGGGGCATCAGGCTGGCCCGGCCCTTGGTTTCTTCCCGATCCTTGTAGGCTTCGAGGATGATGGTGGCGGTCTCTTCGATCGCCCGACCGGAGACGTCGAGCACCATCCAGCCCGGGTGGTCCTTGTAGATGCCGTGGCAGTAGTCGAGCTCGGCCTTCACGTGGTTCCGGAGCCCGTAGTTCGCGTCGGCGGGCATGCCGAGCTGGGCCAGCCGCTGCTTCCGGATCTCGAGCAGTTTGTCGACGCCGATGGTCAGGCCGATGACCCGTTCCGGGGCGACGTCGTCGAGCTCCGACGGGGGCGCGACGCCGAGGACGATGGGGACGTTCGCGACCCGCAGCCCGCGGGCCGCCAGGTAGGTCGAGAGGGGGGTCTTCGACGTCCGGCTCACCCCGACCAGCACGAGGTCGGCCTTCCGGAGATTCCTGGGTTCCTTGCCGTCGTCGCTCTTGACCGCGAACTCGATGGCTTCGACCCGGCGGAAGTAGTCTTCGGAGAGCGGCATCGTCGCCGACGGCTGATTGATGGGCTCGGCCTCCAGAAAGGTGCCGAACTTGTGGATGAGGCCGCCGATGACGTCGACAGCTTCCACCCCGCGCTCCCGGGCGAAGGCATGGAAGAACTCCCGAAGCTCGGGAGCCACCAGGGTGAAGACCACCATGGCCGGCGCCTCGGCGGCGCGGTTCAGTACCTCTTCGGCGGCCGCCTGGTCCCGGACCCGGGTGAAGAGCCGGATGCGGACCCGGTGCTCGGGGTACTGGAGGAGCGCGGCGCGAACGACTCGTTCGGCGGTCTCCCCCGTCGAGTCGCTCACCACGAAGACGGTCTTCGGCCTCACCCGCCTGGTCTACCACGGACCGAAGCCGGACAGCAGGCGCCCCGCACGCGTCCCCCTTTAGGGACCTTACCGACCCAGGTCAGAGGGTGTTGAGGAATCCCTCTCAGCGGCGGCGCTTCGGGTGGTTGACCCGCCGACCGATCTTGCGGCCGAGCATGTTGTTGACGCGGCGCCGGTTCTTCGCCCTGCGCGCCGCCTTCGCTCGATTGCCGCGCTTCCGACTGTGGACCTTCCGCTTCGAGCCTTGCCAGATGAACATCGTCGTCTTTCCCGGGTCGGTCGCCGGGGTCCACCGCGGGACCCCGAGCCAGGTCGCCAGACATACGAGACCCCGCGCTCTCGCGCCAGGACGAAGCCGCAGGCGATGCCTGGCCCGCCGCTAAAACGCCGACGACCCCGGGCTCCGCGGGGGAGCGCCGGGGTCGTCGGCGTTGGGGTTGTGCGACGGCTAGCCGCTCAGGGCGGGGCCGTTCGCCCAGGGTTCGTGGTGTGGTCTCAGCGGGGGACGCAGAGGCCCCGTTCGCTGCAGACCTCGTCGGCGCGGCAGAAGCTCGAATCGAAATCGTCGACGTCCAGCACGCCGTCGTCGTTCGGGTCCCGGCGGTCGAGGCAGTCCACCCAGCAGAGCCCGTCGTCTCCGAGATCCGTCGCCCCGCCGAGGACGCTGGGGTTACAGGCGAAGGACCCGCTGCAGTCGTCGGCCGTGGTGCACCGCGGCAGGCAAGCGCTGCCCTGGGGGTCCTGCGGATTGATCGGGTCCTCGAACGGGATGCAAAGGGCGTTCGAGCCGCAGTAGGTCTCTCGATCCGGAACCCCGGGAGCGAGAACGAGGTTCGGGGTGAACGGCGTCCCCGGAAAAAGGGCTTCGAAGTCCTCCTCCGAGGGTCGGCAGTCGGTCACCTCGCAGTAGCCCCGGGCCGAGATCGCGTTTCCGAAGACGTCCGTCGTGAACACGCGGCAGTTGCCGTTCCCGAGGGGAGAGAAACAGTCCGAGTCCCGCAGGCACTCCGCACCGGTGTTCGGCTCGGTGATGTCGTTGTAGACGCCCGGCAGGCAGGCACCGTCGGTCCGGACGTCCCCCGTCGGCGTCGCCTCACCGATCCATTCGCAGTGGTAGCCCGGCCGGCAGTCCGGGTTGCCCCCGTCCTCGCCCAGGGCGCCCTCGCCGAAGCCGCCTTCCTCGGTGATCTCGGCGGCGAACTCGCAGGTCTCGAGGCAGCGGGGGGCGCCGAAGCCCTTCGACTGGCAGAGACCCTCGTCCCCGCACTGGGCGTCGCTGGTGCAGGCCGGCCCGACGCAGTAACCGCCGGTGAAGGGCGCGGCGGTGGAGCCTTCCGGCAGCTCCTCGATCTGGCAGGTGCCGTTTTCCATGCACTCGGACGAGCGCTCGCAGGGAGCCCCCGGGTTCACGCCGTCGGTGCCGGGGTTGACGCAGCGGAAGGTCCCGCCGCGGCCGTCTCGGTTGTCGTCGCAGAAGGCGCCGGATTCGACGTCCAACACCAGGCGGTCCCCGTCCGGATTGGCCGCCGGGGCAAACGGGTCGATGACGCCGTTCCCATTGGTATCTTCCCGGGCCACCTGGCATTCGAGGTCGGCCGCGCAGCCCGGCCAGCAGGTTCCACCACCGATGTCACCGCGGCAGGCATAGCCATCCCGGCAGCCCGCATTGCCGGCGCGTCCCGGGTTGCAGGCGCGGAGGCAGCCGGTCACCGAACCGTCGGCAGCGAGGGCGGTACATACACCGCTGCAGTCGTCTCCCGGGAGATCGCAATCCGCGTTGGTCTGGCAGCCACCGGCCCCGGGCTCGCCGGCGCTGATGCAGTAGCCACCGAGCCAATCCACCACGTCGGCCACCTCGCCGCCGGGAAGCTCGGAGACTTCCAGGTCCGGGCCTCCGAGGGCGTCGGAGCTTCGGACCGGGACGTCGTTCGGGTTGCCGATGTCGCCGGTACCCGTGATGCGGGAGACGTCCGCCTCTTCGAGGCAGTCCCGGGCGGAGGCGGGCGATCCGGGGCATTCGGTCAGCGCCGCGCCGCCGCTGCTACAGCGGTCGCCCCAGCAGGCGCTGTCGTCATCATCATCATCGTCGTCGTCGTCGTCGTCGTCGTCGCCGGGGCCGGCGTCCATCATGTCGTCGTCGTCGTCGCCGACCATCATGTCGTCGTCGTCGTCGCCGCCCATCATGCCGTCGCTGCCGTCATCGCCGCAGCCACCGGCGGTCGCCAGGGCGAGCACGCCCACAAGCACCGAGAGCCAAGTCCAAATCCGCATCATTCCATTCCTCCGGGACCGTCGTGGCCGGGCCGGCGTCCGACCGGGGAAGCCGGTCGGGTGAGAGGCGGCGGACGCTACGTGCCCGCCGCCGAGGGTGTCAAGAGCCGGTCCGACCTACCGCCCGACCCTGCGAACCCAGAACTGCAGGATTCGGGCCGACCACGGGCCGTCGAGAAAACCCGGGCGTGGCCCCGAAACGTCCCCACGACCGGCCGTAACGAGCGCGACGCCCTGACACCCCGGCCTCGGTGGGCGTTAGGCCTCGCACGGCCCGGACACACGCTCCCGGCGGTGATCGCCCGACCCCCCGTCCCCCC
>DAPKRP010000423.1:0-2637 GCA_031800515.1 Polyangiaceae bacterium LLY-WYZ-14_1
GGAGGGCGGGGAGGCGTCGCCGGAGCCGTCTCCGGACGGTTCCCCGGCCCAGCCCGTCGTCGAGCCGCCTCGGATCGAGGAGTACGTCGAAGCGGAGCATCCGCCGGTGCCCCTCGAGGAAGGACGGGGGGCCACCGTCGAGCTCGAGCTCACCGTCCTCCCGGACGGCACCGTCGCCGACGTCGCCGTGGTCGGCCCGGCGGGCGAGGGCTTCGACGAGGCCGCGGTCCAGGCGGTGCAGCGCTTTCGTTTCCAGCCCGCCACCCGGGACGGCGAGCCCATCCCGGCACGGATCCGCTACCGCTACGTGTTCGAGGCCCCCGCCCCGGTGGTCGAGGAGCCGGCGGCGCCCCAGGTGGGCCGTCTGTCGGGCCAGATCCTGAGCCAGGAGGACCAGGTGCCCATCGGGGGGGCGGACGTGCTGATCGCCAGCGAAGACGGGGCGGTCGAACGACGCGTCGTCGCCGGCGAGGATGGGGGCTTCGTCTTCGACGGGCTGCCCCCTGGGTCCTATTCGGTCCTGGTCGTCGCGAACGAGTTCGGGGAGGAAACCTACGTCGAAGAGGTCGCTGCCGGGCAGGAGACCAACGTCGTCTATCGCTTCGTCACCGACGGGGGCGGGGGCGGAGAGGACGGCTTCGCCGCCACCGCCGTGGTCGATGCCCCGCCCCGGGAGGTCACCCGGCGCACCATCGAATCCGAAGAGCTCATCCGAGTTCCCGGGACCCGGGGGGATGCCCTCCGGGCGGTGGAGCTCTTGCCGGGGGTCGGTCGCCCCCCCTTCGGCGCCGGCATCCTGATCGTCCGGGGGGCGGCCCCCCAGGACAGCCAGATCTTCTTCGAGGGCGGGCCGGTGCCTCTCCTCTACCACTTCGGGGGCCTGACCAGCTTCATCAACTCCCGGCTGCTGGAACGGATCGATTTCTATCCCGGAAACTTCTCGGTGAAGTACGGCCGGGCGACCGGCGGGGTGCTCGAGGTGACCGGCCGGGATCCGGCGATGGACGGCTTCCACGGGGTCGTCGACGTCAACGTCATCGACGCATCCTTCCTGTTCGAGGGGCCCATCGCCCCGAACCTGAGCGTCGCCGCCGCCGCCCGGCGCAGCTACATCGACTTCTTCTTCGAGAACGTCGTCCCGGACGACGCCTTCGACACTCTGGCCGCCCCCGTCTACTACGACTACCAGACCTTCGCGACCTGGACGCCGACGGATCGGGACCGGGTGCGGCTCATCGTCTTCGGGTCGAGCGACGAGTTCCGGGCGTTCATCAGCGACCCGGACGACGAGCCGAGCCTGACCGGGAACCTCACCGCCTCCACCTCTTTCCATCGGGTCTACGCGGGTTGGCGCCACCAATACTCCGACGCCCTGTACCAGGACCTGTCGATCTCCTACGGGGTGGACTTCAACACCTTTGGCCTGGGGGAGGATCTGCGCTTCGAGGGGGACTTCCAGCAGATCCAGGCGCGGGCGGAATGGGGATGGCAGGTCGCGGAACCGCTGAAGCTCCGCGCCGGCATGGACATCTTCGCCTCGCCCTTTGACATCCGCTTCGCCGGGCCGCCCCCGGGTCCCGGCGAGGGAGACGCCGGCGGGGGCAACGTCAGCGACCAGGAGACCATCAACGTCGCCGTGAGCGGGGTGGCCTATCGACCTGCTGCCTACCTCGAAGCCGACTGGCGCCCGCTCGACCGCCTGCAGTTCGTCGGCGGTATCCGTGCCGACTTCGCCCGGGAGATCGACGAGTGGGCCTTCGACCCGCGGCTGGCGGTGAACTTCCAGCTCGACGAACGTTGGCGGATCAAAGGCGGCGTCGGCTTGTTCAGCCAGCCGCCGGAGTTCCAGGAGTCGACGGAGGAAGAGGGCATCGGCAACCCGAACCTCGAGTTCATCAAGTCCCTCCACGTGAGCGCGGGCTTCGAGCGGGTGATCGTTCCCGGCATCGACGTGGGCCTGGAAGGCTTCTACAAATACCTCTGGGACCGACCGATCCAACCCTCCACCCTGGCGTCGGACCGGCCCTTCGTGAGCGAGGGATTGGGCCGCATCTACGGCGCCGAGCTCTCCGGGCGGTGGCGCCCCGGGGCCGAGGCGGACATCCCGATCATCGGGTTCTTTTCCTATACCCTGAGCCGGAGCGAACGGCGAGATGGGGACGACGCCCAATGGCGTTTGTTCGACTTCGACCAGACCCACATCCTGACCATCGCCGGGACCTACATCTTCGGCGACGGCTGGGAAGCCGGCGGCACCTTCCGGCTGGTCACGGGCAACCCCACCACCCCCTTCGAGGGAGCGACGGTCAACGTCGACAGCGGCCTCTACACGGGCCTCCCCGGCCGGGTCAACAGCGAGCGGGCAGCCCTGTTCCATCGCCTGGACGTCCGCATCCAGAAGGAATGGCGCTGGGCCCGCGGCGGCGGCCTATCCCCCTGGCGGCTTGCCGTCTACCTGGACATCCAGAACGTTTACAACCGCATGAACCCGGAGGGCGTGAGCTTCAACTACGACTACACGGAACAGTCCACGCTGTCCGGCCTGCCCATCATTCCATCCCTCGGCATTCGAGGAGAGCTGTGACCCCCGCGATGCGATGGTCTCGGGCCCTAGTACCCCTGCCCGGAAGTTCGAAC
>DAPKRP010000424.1:0-5329 GCA_031800515.1 Polyangiaceae bacterium LLY-WYZ-14_1
GCGTCGCCGCCCAGGACGACATCCCCCCGTCCCCCAGTCCGCCTCCGCCACGGGTCGTGGCACCCCAGCTGGTGGAATTCGTCGACGCGCCCCTTCCCGAGGCGGCGCGCTCATCGGAGCTCGCGGGCCAGGTGGTGCGGGTGGGGCTGCGGCTGACCGTCGACACGGAAGGGCGGGTCAGCGAGGTCCAGGTGACGGAACCCGCGGGCTTCGGGCTCGACGAGGCCGCCGTCCAGGCCGCCCGGCGTTTTCGCTTCGAGCCAGCCCGGCGGGACGGGGTTCCGATGCCGGCCCGCATCCCCTTCGTCTATGAGTTCGACCTCCCCCCTCGGGAAGCGTCGGCGCCGACGCCGGAGGACGATGGCCCCGTCGAGGATGCGGCGGAGCCGGAGGGCGCCGGCCTCGCCAGCGCCGGCGTCCTCGAGGTCACGGTGGAAGGGGAGTCGGCGGCGGACCGGCGACGCCATTCCGCGGAGGCCGTCCAGGTGATCGAGCTCGAACGGGATCAACGGCGTACCGCTGACCTGGGCGAGGTCCTGGCCCGTTCCTTCGGAGTCGGCGTCCAGCGGGCTGGGGGACTGGGATCGAGGACGCGGTTTTCCCTCAACGGTCTGACGGACGACCGGGTCCGCTTCTTCCTGGATGGGATCCCCCTGGAGTTCACCGGGTTTCCGCCTCCCGTGGCGGCGGCGAACGCCACGGGTTTTGCGAACGTTCCCGTGACCCTGGTGGACCGGGTCGAAATCTTCAGTGGGGTCGTTCCGGTTCGCTTCGCCACGGATGCCCTCGGGGGGGCGGTCGACTTGGTGACCGATGACGACCTCGTCGGGACCCAGGGCAGTGCCTCGTACCAGGGCGGGTCCTTCGGCACGCATCGGCTGAGCATCGCCGGGTCGAACCTCGACGACACGACCGGTCTCTTCACGCGCGTCAGTGGATTCTTCGACGTCGCCGAGAACGATTATCCGATCGATGTCGAAGTGCCCGATGAGCGGGGTCGTCTTTCCGACGAAGAGGTCTATCGGTTCCACGACAACTACCGCGCCGGGGGCGGTATCGTCGAGGTGGGTCTTGTCGATAGGCCCTGGGCCGACCGTTTGATGCTTCGAGGCTTCGTCACGTCATTCGGCCAGCAGATTCAAAACAACCCGGTGATGACCGTGCCCTACGGCGAGGTCGAGTCCGACACGCTCAGCGCGGGCGGTTCCCTTCGCTACCAGCACGACATCCACGAAGATGCCGGCGTCAGGTTGACCGGAGGATACGCCTTTCGTCGCATCGACTTCGAAGATCTAGGCGACTGCCGCTACGATTGGTTCGGTCGCTGCGCTACCGAGCTGGCGCAGGCGGGGGAGATCGACGGGCAGGCGCGGGACCAGCGGCTTTGGGAGAACACCGGCTACGCCCGGTTGGTCGCGTTTTGGCGGCCTGCCGACGGTCACGAGCTTTCCCTGTCCGTCGGGCCGACCTACACGACCCGCACCGGCGACGACCGCACCCAAACCAACCCTGACGACACCGACCCGCTGACGGCTCAGCAGGACCTGTTCCAGCTGATCAGCGGGGTCGAGTACGAAGTCGACTTTCTCTCCGGGCGGGTCGAGAACATCGCCTTCGTCAAGAGCTATACCCAGGCCCTTCGGTCCGAGGAGCCCCTGCCCGGCGGGCTCCTACGACGCCAGGACCGGACGACCCATCGCTTTGGGGTGGGCAACTCGACCCGGATCTGGCTCGTCGACCGGACCCTTTACGCGAAGCTCTCCTACGAGCATGCGACCCTGCTTCCCCGACCGGATCAGGTCTTCGGCAACGGCGTTCTGATCGTTCCCAACCTCGAGCTCCAGCCCGAGGTCAGTCACAACGTCTACCTCGAGGTCACCGTGGAAGACCTCGAAACGGCGGTCGGAACGTGGTCCCTGACCGCCCGCGGGCAGATCTACGAGCTCGACCAGCTGCTCGTGCTGCTGGGTAACGATCAGACGTTGAGCTGGCAAAACGTGTTCGGGGCCCGACTGCTCACCGTGCATGGAGAAGTCCGGTGGTTTGCGCCGGGGGACTGGCTGGGGATCAGCGCGAATGCATCCTACCAGGACTTCCGGAATACGTCTGGTCAGGGGACCTTCGGGGATTTTCAGGGAGACCGCATCCCCAATCAGCCGTACCTGTTCGCCAACGGGGAAGCGAGATTACGGGCGACGCAGGTCGTCGCCGATAAGGACGACCTGGCTCTGATCTGGAACGTACGATACGTACACGAGTTTTTTCGTAGCTGGGAAAGCGTTGGGCTCCGGGCCTTCAAACAGACCATTCCCTCCCAGCTCACCCACACCCTGGGCTTGGTCTATGCCGTGCTTGGCGATCCGCTGATACTTTCCTTTTCGGCAGAAGCGCAGAATCTGACCGACGCCCGGGTATTCGATTTCTTTGGAGTGCAGCGGCCGGGCCGCGCCTTCTTCTTCAAGACCACAGCGGAGTACTGAGGAAGGCGCAGACCCGCTTCGGGCTTCCGGGGAGGGTACCAGATCGATCGGTCAGCGAAGCCGGAAGGCGCCGATGGAGATCCCTGGAGCGGTCACCCGTTCCCGTGCGCCGTCGGGGTCGCTGAGGTCGAAGAAGGTGCTGGTCTGGAAGAAGGAACCGATCCGCGCGATGAAGGGGGTGGGCGCGACGGCGTCTCCTTCGGGGACGTCGAAACCGATGGCGATTCCAAGGCCCGGGGATAGTCCCGGCACCCGCTCGAGGTCCGCGGCTCCCTGGTCGCTGTCCAGGTCGTCCAGCTGGAGTCGATAGTACGACCAGCCCGTGGTCAGGCTCAGCTGATCGCCGTTGTCCTCGGTGACCTCCGTGTCCGGGTCGTCGAAGATCAGGGTGTAGGCGGATCCACCAGGCCCCTGCACCAGGGCGCCGGCAGGGGATTCCACTAGGTCCCCGAAGGAGACGAATCCTTCGGCGAAGGTCGTGCCCCCCGTCGGGATGCGCGCGAGGCAAGCCGGGCTCGGGGGGGTCCCGGCGAGCCCACCGGCGACGAGCCCACCCTGCGCGGGATGGGTGGCGAACCAGAGGTCCCCGGACCCATCCCGGGCGAACCAGCCGAGACGGCCGCAACCCTCGATGTCGGCATAGCTCAGGGTATCCGAACGACTGTCGAGGAACACGGCCCGGGACCGGGGGACCGCGGTGCCGTCCTCCCGAAACCCGTTGACGATGAACACGATCCGGTCGCCGTCCCGGGCGATGAAGCTGAAGTTGTTGGACCCGCCGGGCGGCGTGTCTACCCCTTCGAGGGGAAGGCTCTCCCGAAGAACCATCGCCGTCGGGTCGAAGCCGACGACGCTGAGGGTGTCGAGGTCGAAGACGTATCCCCGGCTCGGCGACACCACCACGAGACCGCTTCGCGCGGAGCGCAGACCTCGCCCAGCGAAGCTCACCTCGTCCTCGAAGACGAGGGTGTCGTCCGGGCCGAGAACGTACCGTTGCACGACCGGTTCCTCCGCGAGACCGACCCAGACGCGGCCGTCCCGGTCCGGAGAGGGCGCGATGGACGGCTGCCCGGGGAAGATGGCGGCGCGCGTGAGATCGACGTCGACATCCTGGTCGAGGGAGTCGACCACCACGCCGTACCCGGTCCGCCCTTCCGGATCGATGGTGACGCCTGCGACCAGGAAGCGCGGCCCCATCGGACCCGAACCGGGCCCACCCCCGGACGCGTCGGAAGCACAGGCGGCCAAAGAAGATACCGCCGCCGCGGCCGAGATGAGGAAGGAGTAGATTCGGAGGCTCATCGATCTCGTTCTCACGCTGCAGCGGAGGCGCTCGGGCGCGCACCATCGGGGGAGCAAACCGCCGGACTCTGGATATCAGCTCACGGTGAGCTTCCCGTTCATCTGGGCGTAATGCCCCGGGAAGGTGCACAGATAGCGGTAGGTGCCGGGGGGCGGTGCCTGGAAGGTAACCGTGTCCGACTCTCCGCCGCCGATCATCGATGTGTGAGCGATGACCGAGGCCTCCGCCTGGGGCGGGATGTAGTCATTGGCGACCGCGCCCACCGCCTGGGCGGCGAAGGATGCCATGTCGACGTCTTGTTTCAGTAGGACGAAGTTGTGGCCCATCGACGCTTTCGGGAGCTCCCCGGTGTGTTGCAGGGTCACCTCCACCGTGCTGCCGGCGCTGACGGCGATCTCCGTTAGGCTGTATTTCGGAACGTCGCCGACCTCGATGGTGAAGCGCTCGGTCTTACCGGTCGCCTTCGTCTCGGCACCCTCGCCGCTTTCCCCGCCGCTCGAGCCGCAGGCGACCAGGCTCGGGGCGATGGTGGCGGCGGCCATGCTCCCGAGGAAGGCCCGCCGGGACAGGACATCGTCTCGATCCCACGGGGTCATCGGGCGCCTCCGAGGGATGCGCTGGTCATCCCGACCCCGCTGGAACGCTCGGGCAGCCCATCGCCGTCGTCGTCACGCAGCTCGAGGGCGGTCCCGGATTCGGGATACACCCGCAGAAATCGGTCGACGACTCCATCTTGATCCCGGTCGACCCAGACCGCCGTCGGGATCCCGTCGGCGCCCCGAATGACCATGCGGTCGATGATGCCGTTGCCGTCGTCGTCGCTCCGGAAGACACGATCGTTCGGTCCCGGCTCCGGGCGGCTCCCGGTCGTGCTGGCGAGCCATCCATCGGCGACCTCGGGAGCCAGGGCGACGGTTCCGGCCGCGCCAAGGCACAGGGTGAGGGAGACGCCGGCCAGCAGCCTTCCCGTGTGGGACCACTGGAAGGGCCCGGGAGCGGCCAGCAGGGGGTCCTCCTGGCTCGGGACGGGCACGTCGCAGATGGCCGCCGCAAGGCGTAGGTCGCCCCAGGGGACCAGCAGCGCCCAGCCATCTCGAACGCGGGCCAAGGTCGTGCGGATGGCCAGCTCGTTGAGCTCCTGCTCGCGGTCTTGTGCCTCCGCGAGGGACGGTAGGGTGGTCACGTAGACCTCTTCTACGTGGGGGTGGTCGGGGCGCCGGAAGGGCGGTCGAAGGCGCCGTGCTCGTCGAGTCGTCATGCCCTATCGATACTGAAGATGAAAGTCGTTTGCAATAAGGGAAACGGAGTTTTCGGATGGGCGCCGCCCGAACGTAGGCTTCTCGTCCCCTTCACCGCATGCCGGTCCCACATGGCGCCGTCGGGCGGCGCGTTCCCCCCGTCGTCGACCCAACGGGTCGGTGCTCACCGGGTGAAGCGGACCCTGATGGGGCCGAGGCTGGACGCGGTCGGGGCGCCGCTCCGGTCCCGGGCGGGCTCGTAGCGGGCGGATCGGGCGCAGGCGAGGGCGGCGGCTCCGAAGCCGTTC
>DAPKRP010000425.1:0-4110 GCA_031800515.1 Polyangiaceae bacterium LLY-WYZ-14_1
GGTAGAGGGACTCGTAGCCCGCTTCCGGCAGATCCCCTCCGCAGCCGATGGGGTCGTCCAACCCGGCGAGCCCCGCCTCCACCCGAACCAGGTCCGTCGTCATCTGTTGCAGCAGCTTGAAGGGACGGTCCGGGTCTCCCCGATCGCAGCTGAGGTTTCCGAAGGGCGTGACCGGGAAGTCCTCGAACTCGCTGACGCCGAAGGCGGCGTCCGGGATGCGGGCGCCGATCCCCGGAATGACGACGCTGGTCAGGGAGTCCTGCAGATTGTCGATCTCGTCGTCCATCGAGCCGGTGGTGTCGACGTTGAAGTGGATGTCCGCCTTTCGGATGGTGGTGTCGAAGGTCAACGTCGCGGCGCTCTCACCGGAGGGGTCGTCGGGCGGGAGCACGTAGAAAAACTCCGGGATCCGGGAGTCCGGGTCGCAGGGGTCGGTCCCGGCGGCGTCCTCCGCCAGGTCCGACTGCCCATCCCCATCGGAATCCCCCCGCGTCGGATCGAGGCAGCCGCTCTCCGCCTCCCGGGCATCCGAGAGGCCATCCGCGTCCGAGTCCAGGTCCCGAAAGTCCGGGATCCCATCCCCGTCCGTGTCCACGGGCCGGGTGGTCGGGTCCGCATCTCCCGCTTCGACGGCGTCGAGGAGCCCGTCCCCGTCCGAGTCCCGGTCTTCGAAATCCGGGAAGGAATCGCCGTCCGTGTTCGGCGGCGGGTCGAGGGTCCGCCCCTCGTCGACGTCGGCGATGGTGTCCCCGTCCGTGTCCGTCAGGTCCAGGATGGGGATGCAGGCCCCGGCGCGGCAGACCGCCGAGGTGGCGCAGGCCTCGCCACAGCCACCGCAGTTCGCCGGGTCCGCGTCGATGTCGACGCAGGACCCCGAGCAGCGGGTGGTGCCGGCGGGGCATTCGAGGAGGCAGCTCCCCGCGCTGCAGACCTGGTCGTCCGGACAGGCCACACCGCAGGCGCCGCAGTTCGCCGGGTCCACCGAGGTGTCGAGGCAGCGCGCCCCGCAGCGGGAGAGAGGCTCCGGGCAGCGGTCGCTGCAGACCCCCGCCTCGCAAAAACCGGTCTCCCCGCAGCTCACATCGCAGGCGCCGCAGGCCTGCGGTGCGCTGGTCAGGTCGACGCACCGGTCGCCGCAGGTGCGCAGGGGCGGCTCGGGGCAGGCATCGACGCAGGCACCTTCGACGCAGAAGCTGCCGCGTTCGCAGACCACCCCGCAGAGACCGCAGTTCCTTCGGTCGCTGTCGAGGTCGGTGCAGCCGCCCTCCTCGCAGGCGACCAGCACGCCGGGGCAGACCAGGGGCTCGTCATCGTCGACCTCGACCGGGAGGCTGCGGCCGCAGCCGACGAGCCCGAGGAGCAACGGAAGCAGCAGGGATGAGGTCCGAACCCGCAGGGATCCGGTCAGTCGGCCAAGGCGGTCGGTCCAGTACGTCATGGGCACCCCGGGCCACCACCAGCGCGCAGCCTCGTCGCTGCCGGCCCTACCCACTCCTACCACGGGCCGGCCGGAGGCTGCTGCGGAACACCGCCCAGCGGGCGGCCGGGGGCGTTGCCGAGGGGGCCCCGGGGCCGTTCCAGCGGCGGTTCTCGTGTTTCCAACAACGTTTCAGGACGTTTCACATCGACCACCGATCCCCTCGAAACCACTGAGCTTTCGACCTGGCACAGCCGATGCTCTTCGTCCGGGACATGATGATTCGTCAGCTGTTCGACCGGGAGAGCTCGAGCTACACGTACCTACTGGCCGACCTCGGGACGGGGGACGCCGCCCTGGTCGACCCGGTGCGCGACCAGGTGGAGCGCGACCTCCGCCTGGTGGACGAGCTCGACCTGACGCTGCGCTACGTCTTCGAGACCCACGTCCACGCGGACCACGTGACCGCCGCCGCGCGCATTCGAGACCGGGTCGGCGCGCTGACCATCGGGCCCGCCGGTGGCGCGGACTGCGTCGACGAGGTGGTCGGCCAGGGCGACCGCATCCCCCTCGGGGGCCTCGAGGTCGAGGTGCTGGAGACCCCGGGGCATACCGCCGAGAGCCTGAGCTATCGGGTCGGGGACGACGTCTTCACCGGCGACACCCTGCTCATCCGGGGCTGCGGTCGAACCGACTTCCAGGGCGGCGACCCCCGGGCCCTCTGGCGTTCCATCACCGAGGTGCTGTTCGCTCTGCCGAACCACACCCGGGTCTGGCCGGGGCACGACTATCGGGGCCTCAGCGTCTCCACCATCGGCGAGGAGAAGCGGCACAACCCCCGGCTCGCCGGCAAGTCCGTCGACGACTTCGTCGCGATCATGGATGGCCTCGGCCTTGCAAAACCGAAGCTCATCGACGTGGCCGTTCCCGCCAACCGAGCCTGCGGAGAGCCGTCCCCGGCGGCGTCCGACAACGAGCCCGCCTGACCCACCCGAGTCTCGAGCCCACGCATCGATCATGGACGATTTCACCCCCCTCTCTTCCCTCGTCGGAGGGCTGCTCATCGGAGCGGCCTCAGCGGCGCTCCTCGCCTACAGCGGCCGCATCGCCGGGATCAGCGGCATCCTCGGCGGCAGCCTGGGGACGGACCGGCTGGAAGCCGGCGGTTGGCGCCTCTGGTTTCTCGCCGGCCTGCTCGTCGGCGGGGTCGCCAGCGTCACCGTTCACCCCGCCGGCTTCGCCGACACGGTGCCCGTCTCCCTGCTCGCGACGGCGGGGGCCGGCGTCCTCGTCGGCATCGGTACCCGGCTCGGCGGCGGATGTACCAGCGGCCACGGGGTCTGCGGGATCGGGCGCCTGTCCCCCCGGTCCCTCGCCGCGACCGTGACCTTCATCGCCACCGGCGTGGCCACCGTCTTCGTCGTCGGCCAGGTCCTCGGGGGTGCAGGATGAGCGCGTCCATGCGCAACGCCGTCGTCCCCTTCCTGTCGGGACTGGTCTTCGCCATCGGCCTCGTGGTCGGCGGGATGACCCAGCCGGCGAAGGTGATCGGCTTCCTCGACATCTTCGGCGACTGGGACCCGAGCCTCATCTTCGTCATGGGCGGCGCCATCGCCGTCTATCTGCCGGTTCACCAGCTCTTCCAGCGCCGCGCCCTGCCGGGGATGACGGACGAGCGCTGCCTCCCGAATCGGGGCGCCATCGACCGGCGACTGATCGCCGGGGCGGCGCTGTTCGGCGTGGGCTGGGGCCTCGGCGGCTACTGCCCGGGACCCGGCATCGTGAGCCTCGCCTCCGGGGGCGCCCGGGCGCTCGTCTTCGTCGCCGGCATGGCGGTCGGGATGGTGGCCTTCCGCCTGGTCGACGGACGACGGAGCGGCAGGCAGCTCTCGGACGGTCCCCCCAGGGGCGACGAGCTCCCGGGGAACGCCGCTGCATCGGAGGCACGGTGAGATGAGCTCCGCGCGGGACAGGCCGACCCAGTCGGCGGCGGCCCGGGACCGGGCCGGGGACCCGGCTCGCTGGAAGCGGCGCCTCGTCCGCGTCGTCCCCGCCGTCGGCTGGCTGTCGACCTACCGCCGGCAAGACCTCCGGGGGGACCTCGTCGCCGGCCTCACCACCGCGGTGATGCTCGTCCCGCAGGCGATGGCCTACGCGATGCTGGCGGGCCTGCCCCCCATCGTCGGCCTCTACGCATCCGTCTTCCCCCTGCTGGTCTACGCCCTCTTCGGAAGCTCCCGGGAGCTCGCCGTCGGCCCCGTGGCGATGGACTCCCTGCTGGTGGCGAGCGGCGTCGGTGCCATCGCCGTCGCCGGCACCGACGAGTACATCGGCTACGCCGTCGCCCTCGCCCTGATGGTCGGGGTCATCCAGCTCGTCATGGGGCTGAGCCGTCTCGGCTTCCTGGTGAACTTTCTCTCCACGCCCGTCGTGAGCGGCTTCACCTCGGCGGCGGCTCTCATCATCGGTCTGAGCCAGCTCAAGCATCTGCTCGGGGTCGACCTCCCCCGAAGCAAC
Source organism: Polyangiaceae bacterium LLY-WYZ-14_1 (assembly GCA_031800515.1). GTDB lineage: Bacteria > Myxococcota_A > Polyangia > Polyangiales > DAPKRP01 > DAPKRP01. The sequence continues at coordinate 3,935 of DAPKRP010000425.1, forward strand.
CACGTCCACACGATTCTGATGGAAGCGGGCGCCCGGATCGGTGAGATCGACCTTCCGACCCTGGCCATCGGGCTCGGCGCCATCCTGACCCTGGTCGCTCTGAAGCGGGCGGCCCCGGCTTTTCCCCGAGCGCTTCTCGTCGTCGTCGCGGGAACGGTGGCCGTCGCCCTCTTCGG